>JAFWWX010000158.1 GCA_017517985.1 Clostridia bacterium
AAATCTTGGTATTGCTGACAGGGTAGAAAAATTTGTAAACTGTCGTAGCAAGGACTCGGATAAAAAAGAGCTTTACATAGTGGAAGGTGATTCAGCTATGACGAGTGTAAAGCACGCAAGAAATCCGGAATTTCAGGCTATAATGCCGGTAAGAGGTAAAACCCTTAACTGTATGAAAAGCACCTATGATAAGATTTTCGCAAGTAAGGTCATAGTAGACCTATTGCGTGTTATAGGCTGTGGCGTTGAGATAAAAGCAAAGGGAAATAAGAATCTTTCACAGTTTGATATAAACTCCCTTCGCTGGAACAAAATAGTAATATGTACTGACGCAGACGAGGACGGTTACCAGATTAGAACACTGATACTTACAATGTTCTACAGACTTCTTCCGACACTCATAAATCTTGGTAAGGTGTATATTGCAGAATCACCCCTTTATGAAATCAAAGTAAAAGATAAGAGCTATTTTGCATACAACGAATCAGAAAAAACGGCAATACTCTCAAAGCTTGGTGACACAAAGTATATAATTGAACGTTCAAAGGGTCTTGGTGAGAATGACCCTGAAATGATGTCCTATACAACAATGTCGCCGGAGACAAGAAGACTTATAAAGATTATGCCTGAGGACGAAGCGGCGACATTGCGTATGTTTGAAACACTTCTTGGTGATGACATTCTTTCCCGTAAGCAGTTTATAACTGAAAACGGTGCAAAGTATATCGACCTTGCGGATGTATAATCGGGTATAACCATTACAGAAAAGGTAAATTATTATGTGGAAATCAGATTTATGGAAAGAATATGAGCTTATAGATACCTCCGACGGAGAAAGACTTGAAAGATGGGGCGATATAATACTTGTCCGTCCCGACCCGCAGGTTATCTGGAAGGAAAGACGTGAGAGTAAGCTCTGGAATAAGTATAATGCAAGATATATCCGTTCATCAAAGGGAGGCGGAGCGTGGGATGTAAAAAATCTCCCTAAAAACGCCCTCGATGTAGGCTGGACTATCAAAAAAGGTGAGTTGACATTCAAAATCAAGCCCACAGGCTTTAAGCATACCGGAGTATTTCCGGAGCAGGCTGTAAACTGGGAATGGATGGATAAAAAAATTAAAGATGCAGGAAGAGATGTAAATGTTATCAATCTTTTTGCATATACAGGTGGCGCAACAATAGCTTGCGCAAAGGCAGGAGCATCTGTTTGTCATGTCGATGCATCAAAAGGAATAGTAGCATGGGCAAAAGAAAATGCACAGCTTTCCGGTCTTTCTGATGCACCTATAAGATACATTGTTGATGACTGCAAGAAATTTCTTGAGCGTGAAATCCGCAGAGGCAGAAAATATGATGCTCTGATTATGGACCCACCTTCATACGGCAGAGGTCCGGGAGGTGAAATATGGAAGCTTGAGGACGGAATATGCGAGCTTCTTGACCTTGCATCAAAGGTTCTGACGGATAATCCATTGTTTGTTCTTGTAAATTCCTATACCACCGGACTTTCGGCATCAACCGTAGGGTATCTTCTTAGCCTTTATATGAAGAAGTTTGGCGGAAAGGTAACAGCCGATGAAATAGGTATTCCCGTAAAGGAGAGCGGAATGGCTCTGCCTGCCGGTGCAAGCGCAAGATGGGAAAAGGAATAAATTACTCTTATTGCATATCTTTGGAGGATTGTATTGAATACAATAATTAAAGTCGAGGATCTGAAGTTTTCATATCCGGTTGACGAGAACACTTACCGTGAAGTGCTGCACGGACTTAGTTTTGAAATAGAAAAAGGAACATTCACAGCAATTATAGGTCATAACGGTTCGGGAAAATCTACTCTTGCAAAGCTTCTTTGCGGAATGTTGACACCAACCGGCGGAAAGGTATATTGCAGTTGCGACGGTAAAATGCTGTCAATGGATGACCAGGAGAATTTTTTTGAAATAAGAAAAAACTTCGGTATGGTGTTTCAGCATCCGGATAACCAGCTTGTTGCAACGGTTGTGGAGGAGGATGTTGCCTTTGCTCCGGAAAATATGGGAATTGAGCCCTCCGAAATAAGAAAAAGGGTTGATGATGCTCTTGCAGTTGTGGGGCTTTCAGAATATGCTCTGCACGATACCCACAAGCTTTCCGGTGGACAGAAACAGCGTGTTGCAATTGCGGGGATTCTCGCAATGCTTCCCGAATGTATTATTTTTGATGAATCAACGGCTATGCTTGACCCCGGTGGCAGAGAAGAAATTATCGCTACTATAAAGAAATTGCAGAAGGAAAAGAACATAACCGTAATTCTTATAACCCACTATATGAATGAAGCTGCGCAGGCGGACAGAATCATAGTGGTAGATGGCGGAAAGATAATCGCTGACGGCAGCCCGGTTGAAGTTTTTGACAAGGATGATTTGCTGTATAGTGCCGGACTTGAAGCACCGCAAAGCTCAAATCTTGTAAAAAGACTTAAGAATGCCGGTGCGGACATTTCGGGAACGGCTCTTAATTCTGATGAGGCCGCAATAGCCATTGGAAAGGCATTGAAAAAATAACGGATATTATAACGGTGAAATATGCTTGAATTTAAAAATGTAACCTATGTCTACGGTGCAGGTACTCCATTTGAGATAAAAGCACTTGATGACATTTCAATAAAAATTGAAAAAGGCAAAGTAACGGGAATCATAGGTCATTCGGGAAGTGGAAAATCAACGCTTGTACAGCTTATGAATGCCCTTTACAAGCCCACATCTGGCACGGTTCTTCTTAATGGTGAGGATATTAATAAGGATGCAAAAACCTCACACGACACTCGATTCCGTGTGGGACTTGTGTTCCAGTATCCGGAATATCAGCTTTTTGAGGAAACCGTTGAATCTGATATTGCTTTCGGGCCGAAGAATATGGGACTCTCCGAGGGAGAAGTGAGAGACAGAGTGATGCGTGCTGCAAGATTTACAGGACTTTCTGAAGAAATACTTCAAAGGTCGCCTTTTGAACTTTCCGGCGGACAGAAAAGACGGTGCGCAATAGCAGGAGTTATTGCGATGGACCCGGAGGTGCTTGTGCTTGACGAGCCTGCGGCAGGTCTTGACCCCAGAGGCAGAAGTGAAATTCTTGGCGGTCTTATGGAGTACAGGAAAAGACGCGGAAACAGCCTTGTTATTGTTTCTCACAGCATGGAGGATATAGCTGAATACTCAGACAATATTATTGCACTTTCAAAGGGAAAGGTGCTTTGCAGCGGAACTCCGCACGAGGTTTTTTCCAATTTTGATATACTTGAAAGTTCCGGACTTTCTCTTCCGGAGGTAACAGAGGTTATGCATAAGCTCTCAAAAAGCGGTGCCGATGTGAACTCGTCGCTATATACGGTTGACGAAGCATTCTGCGAGCTTTTGCCGAAAGTAGAAAAGAAAAACAAATGATTGATTAACGGTGCTGTAACCTGTCCGGTTATGGTACGGATTGAAAGGAAATGCTTTAACAGATGCTGAAGGATGTAACACTCGGACAGTTTTTTCCGGGAAAGTCAATACTTCACAGACTTGACCCGAGAATAAAAATAATATCTGTAATTTTGTTTATCATAGCGGTGTTTACAGCGAAAAGTGCGGTATCCTACGGATTTCTTGTGCTGTTACTGTTGGGTATGGTGACAGTGTCAAAGATAAGTATAAAAACCGTACTGAAAAGTGTAAAACCGCTTCTGATAATTATTATTTTTACCGCAGTTACAAATATATTCTGGACAAAGGGTGAAACTCTTTTGTGGCAGTGGGGAAGTGTAACTGTTTATGTAGAAGGGATACGAGCTGCTGTTCTTATGGTGACAAGACTTATTACTCTTATTACCGGAACCTTTTTACTTTTGACATATACCACATCTCCAATGGCACTTACAGATGCAATCGAAAGACTGACATCCCCATTGAAGAAAATTGGCGTTCCGACACACGAGTTTGCAATGATGATGTCCATTGCCTTGAGGTTTATACCGACACTTATTGAGGAAACGGACAAGATAATAAGTGCTCAGAAATCAAGAGGTGCAGACTTTGAAACCGGAAGCCTTATAAAGCGTGCAAAGGCAATAGTGCCGATTCTTATACCTTTATTTATTTCTGCTTTCAGACGTGCAGATGAACTTGCCTCTGCTATGGAGTGCAGACTTTATCACGGCGGAGAGGGAAGAACAAAAATGAAGGTTTTAAAGTTAAGCGCCATTGACATTACAGCTTTGTTGTTCTTTGTTGTAGTTATTGCGGTAATAATTTTAATAAATGTATTTTTATATATCTGAGCAGTGGTGAATATAATGAAATATATTGATTTGACTCATACTGTCAGTGAAGAAATGCCTGTATATCCGGGGACTGAAAAGCCAAGGCTTGTTTCTGCAAATACCATAGAGAAAGACGGCTTTCGGGAAACCATTATTAATATGTACTCCCACACCGGCACACATACAGATTCTCCGGCACATCTTTTAGAGGGCGGAAAGAGCCTTGATAGCTTTCCGGTGTCGCAGTTTTTTGGAAGAGCTGTAATGCTTGACTGTACAGAACTTTCGGAAAACTCAAGAATAACAAAGCAGATGCTTTGCAGTCTTGGAGAAAAGTTTACAAGGGCAGACTTTCTGATAATC
>JAFWWX010000159.1 GCA_017517985.1 Clostridia bacterium
GAAAACCTTATTGTAGAAGACTATGACGATATGGTTAAGGTTGTCGATCATCAGATGGAACAGTATCACAAAAATGGTGTAAATGATTATGTTTTCTATACAATTTGTGAAATATATGATGTAGATGTAACTGTATATGCAACAACTGACTGATAAAATCAGGAAGCATTCATAAAGACGACAAGGAGGTTGTGAGATGTTTGCAAAAACAGATATAAATACAGGCAGACAAGTGGAGCTTGATTATATGAAAGGCTTGTTTGTCCCTATGATTTTATTTATCCATGCGTTTCAGATGCTGGGTGGTCCCAATACGATTGTGGCACCGTATGAAATCATTTATATCATTGCAACGATGACCGGCGCAGCAATTTTTATGTTCGTATTGGGCGTTGGCACTGCATTTTCCGGAAAAAGTGATAAAGCACTTGCTCTGTATGGTGTAAAGCTTATTATAATGGAATTTTTATGGAATGCACTTTCGCTTGCATTGCCTATGGTTTTAAGTCAGTTTTTCCGCATGGCAGCAGGACTCACACCTGCATGGGAAGAAACCATGATGCGCGTTCCTGTTATGCTAACATACATAAATGTATTCTTTATTGCAGGGATGTGCTACCTTGTAATAGCACTACTGCGAAAATTAAGATTGCCGATGTTTGGGTATGCAGGATTGGGAGTATTGCTTTTTGTTATCAGTCCGTTTCTTTATATGAATGACAAAACAACCGGGAATAAAATCGTTGACTATATACTTATGACATTTGTAGGCGGCAGAGATGCAGTTTCCTTAACCTTTATTTCCTTACTGCCGCATGCCTTGCTTGGTGTGAGCTTCGGCAAGTTGTTGCGTCGCACTAAAAATAAAGGCAAACTATACAGCATTTTGGCGCTTCCCCTTTCCTTGATTGTGATTGGCTATTTTGTGTACGCAATTACAACACATACCGAGCTTTCGGCATTATATACCTATTCGGATATGGGCTATGTCTATCCCGGTATTTTGCGTGCGTTTGCAAATGCATCAAGCGTACTCCTGCTTGCCGGTCTGTTGTATGCCCTTCGGAATATAATAGCAGGAAACAAAACCGTGCACAACTTTATTATGCAATTTTGCCGGAATAATACACCGTATTATGCAATACATCCGTTCTACTTTTGCTGTATCACGGCAACTGCGGCATATCTTCCCTTTTCAGCCGGATTCTGCAGCGCGATGTCTGTTGTAGTCGGTGTACTTTGCTATGGTACGATTTTTCTATGGCATCGCATTAAAAATAAAATTCGATAATCATTTAAAAAGTATAAAAATAACGAGGTGATATTTATGACTGCAAGACATGAACTTTTAAAACTTGAAGATGTTTATGACCACAATAATTCTTCAGAACTTTTCCTCGATGCTATGAGGGAATGCCTTACACATCATATAGAAAATTGTGAATTTTTCAGAAAGTTGTGTGATGATGCGGGATTTAAGGTGGAGGATTTGAAAACAGAAGCAGATTTGGAAAAAATCCCACCGATTCATGCAAACTTTTTCAAACAGTATGAGGTGCTTTCTGTTCCCTATGAAACAATTACAGAGCGTGCAACAAGCTCTGGTACAGGCGGACAGAAAAGCCAGATGTTTTTTGATAAGGACAGCTTTGATTTTGGAAATTCTATGATAGAGAACGAGTTTCGCTATTATGGATTCCTTTCTGACGAACTTACCAATTACCTTCTCTTTACATATGAGCCTGCAGAAGTAAGTAAGGATTTAGGTACAGCAAAAACAGATGTGGGACTTTTAAGCTATGCTCCCGTAAATGATACGTTTTTTGCTCTTCGTTATAATGGCGAGGGACACGATTTTGACGTTTACGGTACAATAGCGGCCTTAGAAGAATATGAAAGACAAGGAAAGCCTGTCAGAATTTTTGGGTTCCCTTCATTTTTGTATTTTACAGTGAAACAAATGAAAGATACAGGACACAGACCGCTAAAGCTTAACACAAATTCAATGACGCTGCTTGGCGGCGGATGGAAAGGCTATGCAGATAAGCAAATCAAAAAAACGGAACTTTATTCTCTTGTAGAAGAAATGCTTGGAATACCCGAGCAAAACTGTCGTGACGGTTATGGCTCGACAGAACACTCTGTTCCATACTTTGAATGTAAAAACCATCATTTCCACATCCCTGTGTACAGCAGAATGATTATCCGTGATGTTGAAACATTAGAGCCTTTGCCGAACGGCACCCCGGGTTTTGCTAATTTCGTTACTCCCCATCTTATGAGCGTACCTGCTGTATCAGTTCTTATGGGCGATATGGCGGTGCTTCACGATGCAGAGGAATGCGGATGCGGTATCAAGACACCGTATATGGAAATCCTTGGCAGAGCCGGAACAAGCGCAACCAAAAGCTGTGCGATAAAAGCAAGCGAACTTCTGAAGAGATAGAGGTGAAATGCATGATGGAATTTATTATAAGAGGTAAAAAAACCGCACTTGAAAAAGAACATTGTTTTAACGGAATAAACGAACAGATAAACAATGACCTTTCAAACGGAGTTTTAGATATAAGAAAGGCCATTTCAAGCCTTGATAAGCTTGGTCATTTTGTTGCCGAAAGTGAAACTTTTTTGGTTCCGGAACTCATGGAACTCGGCTTTTCAAAAGATGAGGCAATGCAGATAAAAAAAGACTCTCTTGCTGTTTTGTCGGAGAAAGAGCTTTACAAAAAGATAAACAGAGAGCTTGGCGGTCTTCCTTTTGAAATTTCCCGTCAGACAAGTCGTGAAGAACAGTTTGAAGGCTGGATGCCGGTTGGTGTTTTGGGCCATGTTACAAGCTCAAACGATGCAATGCTTCCGTTTTTCAGTTCTGTGGAAGGAATTTTAACAGGAAACATAAATGTTATTAAAACGGCATCGGGGGCACACAAGGTTGCAATGAAGCTGATTGAAAAACTTTGCGAAGAAGACGAAAGTTTATGTCCGTATTTTTACGTATTTCCTCTTTCATCAAAAGATAAGGAACTTTTAACTGAACTTTTCAGTTTGTGTAACACAGTTGCGGTGTGGGGTTCTGACGGTGCAGTCCGTGGCGTAAGAGAACTTGCACCAAGCGGTGTAAATATCGTTGAATGGGGTAACAGAATAAGCTTTGCTTACTTCACAGAAAAGGGCTGCACAAAAGAAAGGCTGACAGGACTTGCACACGATGTATGTGTAAACGACCAGCAGGCGTGCAGTGCACCGCAGATTGTGTACTATGAAACGGATTCAAAAGAAGAGCTTTTGAAGTTTGCCAATGATTTTTATACAGAGCTTCAGAAGGTATCGGATACCTATCCCCTTCATCCTATGACTCAGCCCGAAAAGGCTGAACTCACGGCACAAACCAAAATGTGCTATCTTGAAGAAGTTATGGGGGATGCAAAACTTATTGACGGAAACGGATGCCGTTTGTTCGTCAAATTTGATAACGAACTTTGTGCATCGCCTTTGTACCGTACTGTTATAGTTAAAGGAATCAAAAGATGTGAGCTTATCAGCGTACTAAGGCCGTTCCGTTCGTATTTGCAGAGCGTTGGTCTTGCGTGCAGCACAGAGGAAATTGTTCCGCTTACAAACCTTTTGCTTGCCGGCGGTGTTACCCGTATAACAGAACCGGGACTTATGATGGGCGGATACACAGGAGAGCCCCATGACGGCGTTTTTGCCATGACACGCTATCTTAAAAGGGTAAGCTTTATCAACAGCGGGTTGCCTTCGGGAAGCATGTCGCTCAGCGAAATGAGCTCCGAGATAAGAAAACCTTTTGATAACGGCACTCCGTTACTTAAAAAAGACGAATTTCCTGCCGAAAGAGAAATTGAAGACGAAGGCTATCTTGTTCTAAAAAGCGGAGGCAGCAGCGGAAAAGCAAAATACGCACCCCACACATATGCCGATGCTGAAGTTACATATAAAGAAACAGGTCGTTTTATTATAGCCGCAGGCGTTAATCCTAAAAAAGATATCTGTATGAATCTGTTTTATTCAGGTGAATTGTACGGAGGCTTTATAAGCATATATGAAGCACTGAAAAGTGCTGAAATAATCCAGCTTCCCATGACTGCGGTTATGGATATGGAACGTATGGCAAACGAAATCGTGGAAAGCAAAGTAAATGTGCTTATGGGTATGCCTACATATCTTTTGAGACTGTTCTCAGAGCAGAAAGAAACCCTCCAAAATTATGGCGGCATTGACCTTGTACTCTACGGCGGAGAGCATTTTGACCCTGCACAGGCAGAATATATTAAAAAGACATTTAATGTAAAAAGAATTGCCTCCATCACATACGGTTGCAATGAAATCGGTTCTATGGGATATGCCTGCGAGTATTGCGAGGGAAGCATTCATCACGTGGCACCAAGTAAATATCTTGAGATATTAAAACTTGATACTGATGAGCCTGCACCGTTCGGTGAGGTTGGCAGACTTGTATGGACCCCCATCAACCAGGAAAACACTCCTATTAAACGATATGAAATAGGAGACCTCGGCAGATTTGTGAAAGAACCGTGCAAATGCGGAAGACTTGCACCAAGATTTGAACTTTTGGGAAGATTCGGAGATGTTTTTAAATTTGCAACTAATTATGTAAATTATAAAACCATAAAATCCATTTTTGCGAAAAAAATGAACTATAACGGATGGCTTCAGGTTATTTTGTCCTATGACAAAGTAAGCGTAATGACGATTTGTGTTGAAACCGAGTTTGCTGATTCAGAATCGGGAGCCATTGAAATTCTTAAAAGTAATTATCCTGAAATTAATGAAAGCTTAACAGATAAAACAGGTATTGTAAACATTGTGAAACAGGATAAAGACCGCTTTGAGCTTAGCTTACGCGGCGGAAAGGTAAGAAGCGTAATAGACAAAAGGAATAAGAATTAAGGAGGACATAAAATGGCAAATTCATTCAGCGTTAAACGAAGCCCTCTTGTAACTAAAACATTTCTGTCAATTCTTGTCCCCACTATTCTTATGAATCTGACAACGGCAATCGGCTCAATGGCAGATACAGTAATAATAGGTCAGTATCTTGATGACTTGTCCCTTTCGGTTGTAACTTATGCAACGCCGATTTATATGGTTATCAATACAATTGCCGCTTTATTTGCTATCGGCGGTTGTATCGCCGTAAGCGTTGATACAGGAAAAGGCGAAAAGACAAGTGCCAACAGAGCATTCAGTATGTCTGTCATCTGTCTTGTGTTCTTATCTATGCTTCTGTTTTTTGCAGGTGTGTTTTTCACTAAACAGATAACAGTTATGCTTGGTGCGGGAAATGAGCTGGTCTTTTACAAAGTAATGTCATATGTTCGCATTATCTTATTGGGCGCACCTATCTTTATATTAAACATTTCATGTGCATTTTTTGTGAGAAATGATGGCAGACCCACACTTTCGATGGTAGGGATGATTTCATCTATGGGGATAGATATTATATTAAATCTTGTATTTGTGGGATTTATGAGCATGGGCGTTGCCGGTGCGGCTATCTCTACGGTTATAGGCAAAGGTGTGGGATTGGTGATTGTGGGAAGTCACCTTTTCTCAAAAAAGAACACACTTAAATTCTGTTTTTGCTTTAACTCTTCGGTTTGGCGTATTATAAAAAACGGAATTGGCTCAGCACTTTCCTTTGTGTATCAGTTTGTGACTATTATTATAATGAATCACTATGTAGTTCAAATAAGCGGACCCGAAGGCATTGTAATATATACCGTTGTGTTTAATTTGTGCACAGTATCTCTTGCAGTTTTTGAAGGTCTTAGCCAGACTATACAGCCAATGGTCAGCCTTTACTTCGGAGAAAAAAGCAACAAGAAAGTAAAAGACAGTGTAAAGCTTGCAATACTTTCTGCTGTTATAATATGCGGAAGTGTTATGGCTGTGCTTGAAGTCTTCCCTTCTATTGTGCCTCATATGTTCGGCATCTGTGAAGCCGGTTTGGTCAATCAGGCTTCTCTTGCAGTAAGAATCTATACTACAAGTATGTTTATTATGACGCTGAACGTGATAATCGGAAATTATCTTCAGTCTATCGAACTTGGCCCTGTAACAAGTATTCTGGTAAGCCTCAGATGTTGCGTTTTGCTTTTGGTATGTGTGTTTATTTTAGGCGAGCTTTTCGGATTAGGCGGAATATGGGCGGCGTACACAGTAGCAGAAATTCTTACATTTATGGTATTTATAGCCATCAACATAATAAAAAGAAAAAAACTCTCCAAAAACAATGTAAGTGCCGATATATTCTTCCTTGACAAAAAGGTTGAAGAAAGCTGTGAGTCGTTAGTTTATAAATGCAACACAAATGAGTATGAGAGATTTTGTAATGAGATAAAGATTCTTGCTGACAAAATTTCAATTTATAATGAGAAAATGCTTGTTACGGCTTTAGAGTATTTGTCAAAGCTTAAGGATGTTATAGTAGATAAAAACGGAAAATATATTGAGGTTGAGTTTAACGCCTGTGATGAAAAAATAATTATAAGCGATAATTTAAGTCATGATAAGTTGAAAGATGATATTGCCAAAATCACAGATGAAGGCATAGAGTACGGACCCGTTCTCGGCCTTAACAGAATTTGCATTAAAAGGAGCTGAAAGCTATGAACAAAAGGAAACTTGCATCGCTTGAGATAACCAATGATAAAGGATTTATTTTCCCTGTAATGAGTTTTATAGATTCATTGGTACAAAGGCACACATCCGTTGATGCAAGCAGATATCAGCAAATCAGGTTTGTAGCGCTTGAAGTATTAAAACAAAGAATCGAAAATTCCTATCCCGGCTCTAAAGGCGATATATTTGTTGAACTTTATATTGTGGGCGATTTCTTTGAAATCTCAGTAAGAGATAAAGGTATACCGGGATGGCAGGATTTTTCGTTTGATAAAAACGGAATTTCAGAGAACAAAAAAGACTTGCGCAATTATATGATCAGCCTCTTTGTTGACGAAATCGGTATGGAAAAGCTTGGTTCTGAGGGACAAAGAGTTTTTGTGCGTAAAAAGATTCTTAATCCCCTTAACTTTGTAAAGCCTGAGCCATATGAGGAAACTGCCATACTGGATACGAACATAACAATTCGCCCTGTTGTAACTGAGGCAGATGTTATTGAAGCTATTCGCTGTATTTACGCTGAATACGGTTATTCCTATTCTTATGAAAGACTCTATTATGTAAATTCATTTATGTCACTTATTAAAAGCGGCGAAATTATGTCATTTTTAGCTGTAAATGACCACGGTCAGACAGCCGGACATTTTTTACTTGCATTTTCTGATTTGTATAAGAACATGCCTGAAGTTTCCACGGTAGTTGTCAAGAAAGAATTCAGGGGACTTGGATTATTTGCTAAATTTATGAACTATTGCGATGAAGTCGGAAAAGAACATGGATTCCGTGCGTTGATGGGTCAGCCGGTTACATTTCATCCAATGTCACAAAAGGCATTTTTAAGAGCGGGTTATACCGCAACATCACTTTTAATGTCTTACATAAATCCTGAAATCGAAAGCGAATATAACAAGGACGGTGAAAGACTGGGGCTTAGCGTAAGTGTGAAAATGCTTGACGAAGATGCTTTCAGTAAGATTTATGTACCGGAAGAAATCAAGGATTTTGCTGACAAAATATATAAAAGACTTGGTATGAAATATGAAATGTGTCAAAGCAGCGAAAAAGATGATTTTACACAAATGTCTGCTGAAACAAGCACCGCCCTCAAAATGTCGAAAATTATTGTTCGCAGTGCAGGAGATGAGCTTGAAGATGAGTTCAGACAGGCCATTATGGATGCCATAAAGAAAAAGAGCGAAATGATAGAGCTTGTTCTTTGCCTTAATTCCAGGAGCTGCGCTTATGCCTATGAAACTGCAAAAAAATGTGACTTTTCTCTCTCGGGTATCATCCCCGGTGCTGAAAACGGAGATTACATTATTATGCAGATGCTTCTGGGAGACAAGATGGACTATAATAAGCTTGTACTTGTAGGAGAATTTGAAGAGTTAAGAAGCGACATTGTTAATATAGTAAAATGCAGTAAGGAGGAAAAATAATTATGAGCTATAAAACTTATACACCGGGGGAAATCATTAAGTTTGCAAGAGAAAATTCACCTTATTATAAGGAACTTTATAAGTCCCTTCCCGAGGATGTAACCTTGGAGCAGCTTCCGCTTATTGACCAGAAAGATTTTTGGAACAACTGCGACAAACACGGTGGCAAGGTGGCAACCGCACAGCAAACTGACGGACAGGTTTTTAAAAGCGGCGGTACTACCGGTGACCCTAAGTATTCTCTGTATACAGCTGAGGAATGGCAGGGTATGTGTGAAGCGTGCGGTGCTCTTCTCCCTAAAGGCGGACTTACAAACGGAGCCAAGATTGCCAACCTATTTTATGCAGGCGGTATGTATGCAAGCTTTTTATATACTTACAGCATGCTCTATTTTTCACCTGCAAAAACAATTATGTATAACATTTCGGGAAACGGTGCAATCAGCGAAATGGCTGAAACTATCCTCGACCATCAGATTAACTGTATAGCAGGTCTGCCCTCTATTATCACACAGATTGCCGCCTATATAGACGAGCACAAGCTAACGGGCTTTAATGTTGATACAATTTACTTTGCCGGAGAAACCTTCTATCCCGATCAGAGAGAAAGAGTTTGTAAAACATTCGGACGTGACCTTGATTTCCGCTCAGTGTTTTTTGCTTCTAATGACGGCGGTCCAATCGGTTATTATGCCACCGATTGCGGATATAACGAACATCATGTAATGAGCGATCTTACACTTATGGAAATTATTGACCCGGACACAGGAGAAGTTATTACAGAAATGAACCGCCCGGGTGAAATATATATTACATCACTTTTCAAAACCCTGATACCTCTTCTTCGTTATCCTTGCGGTGACATGGGAGAATACACACAGCCTGAAGGTGTGCCTGACAGAAAATTCAGACTTTTAGGCAGAGCACAAACAGCTGCAAAAGCAGGATATGTTTCGATTTCACCACAGGATATTGCAGATGTACTTAATATTGCGTCAATCAGCTATGATGCATATCAGATTATTGTAACGCATGATATGAAAGATAAGTTTACATTTAAGATTGCAGTTTCCGATCCTGA
>JAFWWX010000160.1 GCA_017517985.1 Clostridia bacterium
CGGCATTGTGCTGTGCCTCAAATTGTACTGTTCGTACAATTTGGAGTACAGCACTGCCGGAGGGGTATTTCTTTTATACACAAAACCGGAACCGCAGAATTTTTCCGCAGTTCCGGTTTTCTTTATCAAGACCCAGTGTAGCCTTTTATTATCTTTCCTTATTTGCAATCTCAAGTACAAGCTTTGCAACAAATTCGTCAGCAGGGATAGCACCCATATCTCCGTTCTTTCTGGAACGTACGGCAACCGCACCTGCTTCTACTTCCTTGTCGCCTACAATCAGCATATAAGGAACTTTTTCAAGCTGGGCTTCACGAATCTTGTAGCCTATCTTTTCGTTTCTGTCGTCAAGCTCTACTCTGCAACCTGCATCCTTAAGCTTTTCCACAACTCCCTTTGCATATTCAAGCTGGCTGTCGCTGATGGGAAGTACCTTTACCTGTGTGGGAGCGAGCCATGCGGGGAATGCACCTGCGTACTTTTCAATAAGAAGTGCAAGAGTTCTTTCGTAGCAACCAATAGAAGTTCTGTGAATGATGTAAGGATTCTTCTTTGTGCCGTCTTTATCAACATACTCCATACCGAACTTCTGAGCAAGCATCTGGTCAATCAGGATTGTTACAAGAGTATCTTCCTTGCCGTGTACATTCTTTATCTGAATATCGAGCTTCGGACCGTAGAATGCTGCTTCGCCAACACCAATCTTGTAGTCAATACCAATATCGTCAAGAATTTTCTTCATTACGCCCTGTGCTTCGTCCCACTGTTCTTTTGTGCCAATATACTTTTCGGAGTCCGCAGGATCCCACTGGCTAAAGCGATAAGAAAGATCTTCTTTAAGTCCGAGTGTTTCCATCATATAGTTTGTAAGCTCAAGACAACGCTTAAATTCGTCCTCAAGCTGTTCGGGAGTACACATAAGATGACCTTCAGAGATTGTGAACTGACGAACACGGATAAGACCGTGCATTTCGCCACTATCTTCGTTTCTAAAGAGAGTTGAGGTTTCGCCAAGACGCATAGGAAGGTCTCTGTAGGAGCGAGCTCTGTTAAGATATGCCTGATACTGGAAAGGACAGGTCATAGGACGGAGCGCAAAACATTCCTTGCCGTCTTCCTCGTCGCCCATTACGAACATACCTGCTTTGTAGTGGGCCCAGTGACCGGAAATTTTATAAAGGTCGGACTTTGCCATAAGGGGAGTCTTTGTTCTTTCCCAGCCATTTGCTTCTTCGGTATCCTCTACCCATCTCTGAAGAATCTGAAGAATCTTTGTACCCTTGGGAAGCATAATGGGAAGTCCCTGACCAATGTAATCAACTGTAGTGAATATTTCAAGTTCACGACCGAGCTTATTATGGTCACGCTTCTTTGCTTCTTCTATTGCTGCAAGATGCTCATCAAGCTCTGACTGCTTGGGGAAGGAAGTACCATAAACTCTCTGAAGCATCTTCTTTGTAGAGTCGCCTCTCCAGTATGCACCTGTACAGGATGTAAGCTTTACAGCTTTTACCTTTCCTGTAGAAGAAAGATGTGCGCCTGCGCAAAGGTCTGTAAAGTCGCCCTGCTCGTAGAAAGAAACTTCTTCGCCTTCAGCAAGATCATTTATAAGCTCAACCTTATAGATTTCGCCCTTTTCTTCCATCATCTTAAGAGCTTCTTCTCTGGGAAGAACATAGCGTCTGAGCGGAATATTTTCCTTGATAATCTTCTTCATTTCAGCTTCGAGTTTTTCCAGTACTTCGGGAGTAAAGGAAACATCTGAATCGAAGTCATAATAGAATCCGTTGTCAATAGCAGGACCTATTGCAAGTTTTGTGTTGGGGTAAAGTCTCTTTACCGCCTGAGCGAGGATGTGGCTTGTGGTGTGTCTGTAAACCTTTTTACCCTCGTCAGAATCAAATGTGAGAAATTCCACGGCACAGTCCTTGTCAATGACTGTATCAAGGTCAAGGACTTCTCCGTCAAGTTTTACTGCAAGCGCTGCTCTTGCAAGACCGCCACTTATGCTTTCTGCAAGTGCATAGGCTGTCATAGCACTATCCAGTGCCTTTGTGCTACCGTCTTTAAGTGTAATTGTAATCATCGCTTTATATCCTTTCTTTTATATATGAAAATAAAAAACGCCCCGCCGAAATAATCGACGGGACGATAAAAACCGTGGTTCCACCCGAATTTATGCAAAAGAGCAATCCCTCTCGCACCTTGTACACCTTAACGCGGTAAACGTCGGAAGTTTTCTACCCTCCCGAAGCTCCGAAGTGGTAAAAAAACGCTCTGCATATACGGCTCTCACCCTGCCCGTACTCTCTTTGATGCGGGAAATCGTTTTCTCATATCTTCATCACAGCTTTATTACGAATTATTATACTACTTGTTTTTATGTTTGTCAAGTGTTATTTTGAGGTTAATTATATAATTGCTTGACAAAATCTTCGTTTTCTGCTAATATAAATTCACAAAACACTATACTATAATTGGAGTGATTTTATGAAAAGAACACTAATTTCTGTGTTCTGCTCGTTGTTTGTGTGCTTGCTCATTTGTGTCTCTATGATAAGTGCAGGTGCCGTTTCTGTTTATGACGAAAATGGCGGTTATTACGAAGCATACGAAGAAAAAGCAGAACTCGCCTCAGAAAATGACCTCATCCCCCTTGATGCACCGACAAATGTTTGGTGGGATACTGAAATTAAGGGTCGAGTTTATTGGGATTCTGTTGAAAATTGCGAGGGAGAATATCACATAACCGTTTACAGAAATGATACAGTTATATATGAAACATTTTTGAGTCAATTTTACGACAATGATGGCGACGGCGTTATCCGTAACACGGTTGATAGTGAACTTTTTAACCAATCCGGCAATTATAGCGTATCTATATACGCCGTAGGCGGCAACACAAGTTATTCTGACAGCAACGCAACTTTTAGTGACGTCTATCAATTTATATGTCCCGAAGATAAACTGCCTGCTCCGACAAATGTGAAAATTTCAAGTGCTGGGGTGATTAGTTTTTGCCCTCAAGAAAATATCAACCATTACGGTTTCTATGTATATGACCAGGCAGGAGCGGAGATTGGATGGTGTAGAACATATATTATTAGACCTATCGATGGTATCTGCCAATTTGATATATCATGGTATATTAAAATTTTAGCCGCTCAACCCGGCAGAAGCCAAATGTTTTTTGCTGTTTACGCCGACACAGATGATATAGAAAAATATCTTTCAAGTGACATCTCCGAGAAAAGCAACGCATATTTTATAGACAGAACCACAGTTCCTGTGAATAATCAGCTTACTTCCTCTATTAAAGATATTCAGGACGGCAATGCCACAGCAACCGAAGCGCTTGATTCACTTCTTGATGTAATGGCAGACGAAAAAATTACAAACTCCGACCTTGCAATATCAATGCAGTCCTCCGATGAACTTGTGGGAAACCTTTCCTCTCTTGAACAGGCATATATCGAGGAAACAGGCACACAGGTTTCAATATCTGATGACTCCGAGGACAGTTCCTATCTCAAAGAAAGAGGTATCCTTGTTGACGATATAACGATTGTCGGCGCCGCCTTAAACTCGGATGACGGCAAAGATGTTAAACTTGCATTCTCGGAAGCTGATGAGTCTCTGTCGGCAGATAAGCTGTTTTACAAAAACAGTGTGGCGGTAAACATTTCAATGGACGGTGTTACAGACAATCAGAATCTGAAGGTTCCTGTACAGATTAAAATGCCTGTTCCGAAGAACGTTATCGCTTCAAGGCTTATAATAGTCCATCACCACATAGATGGCTCCAGTGAAACAATACATCCTAAAATTATATATGAAAACAATGTGGCATATGCAGTTTTCACTCTTACAAGTTTTTCTGATTTTGTGTTCTGCAACGAATATCCTGAAATAAAAGATGTTATTATGAATATCCTGAGAATTTCAAACGACTCGGACGCCTCTGCCTGCGATATGAATGGGGACGGAGATGTAACACTCTACGACCTTAATCTTCTTATGAAAGCAATATCTGAATTTAATAGATAACTGAATAATACGATATACTCCGTCAAAAGCATCTCTTGTTGACGGAGTTTTGTTTTGTAAAATCTGTATTTCTTCCCCTGTGGGTTCTGCATGCACCTATATATAAAAAATAATTTCCACTAAATTAACAGGAGAAATACAAAATGTTTGTTCCAAAAGACAGTTACATGTTTGAAATGATTAGAACGGAACTTGTCGATGCAATCGGCAAGGACTACGTAAATACAGGAGATTCCGATAA
>JAFWWX010000161.1 GCA_017517985.1 Clostridia bacterium
CAAGAGTGGAAAGTTTGATGAAAACACAGAGCTTTACGAAGAAGTTCCCTCCGATGTAATTCCTTTTGAGCAGAGACCCTGGATGAAATGTTCAGAAATCACCGACAAGCTTATCGAAAAGTCAAAGGAAGGCAACTTTAGATTTATGAGATGTAACTTCCCCAACGGTGACATGGTTGGTCATACAGGTAACTATCAGGCTACAATTATTTCTGTTGAAGCTCTTGACCTTTGTCTTGCAAGAATCCTTGCTGAAGTAGACAGAGTTGGCGGTGTTGCTCTTATCACAGCTGACCACGGTAACGCAGATGAAATGTATGAGCTTGACAAGAAGACAAAAGAACCCAAGGCTGACAAGAACGGCGCATTTAAGGCTAAGACAAGCCACACACTCAACCCTGTTCCCTGCATTATCTATGATAACAAGTTTGCTGATCTTTACGAAATCAAGGAAAGCGATAACTACGGACTTTCCAATGTTGCTGCAACACTTGTTAATCTTATGGGATATGAAGCTCCCGAAATTTGGGATGAAAGTATGATTAAAGTTAAGTAATTATGGATTTAAACAATAAATTCAGTATAAACGGCGGACTCAGTGCCGCCTTTTATACTTTAGGATGCAGAGTAAATCAATACGAAACTCAGGCAATGGAAGAACAATTCAGAAAAGCAGGATATGAAATAAAATCCTTTGATGATGAATGTGATGTGTATGTAATCAACACTTGCACAGTAACAGCTGAAAGCGACAGAAAATCAAGACAGATTATCAGAAGAACAGCACAGGTAAAAAAGCTAACTTCTATTGTTGCTGTTTGCGGATGCTACTCTCAGGGGAAGCCTCAGGATATTGAAAAGATTGACGGCGTAGACATCATCATTGGAAACAGCGGAAAAACAGATATTTGTCGTCTTGCGACGGAATATCTTAAAGAAAAGAAAGAACAACTGCTTGTAACAAATATCTTTGATTCCACGGAATATGAAGAATCAAAAATTATGTCTTCAGACAGAACAAGGGCATTTGTTAAAATTGTCGACGGTTGTGAAAACCACTGCACATACTGTATTATTCCGTCTGTCAGAGGAAAAATCCGTTCAAGAAAGAAAAAAAATATTATTGACGAAATAACTGCTCTTTCAAATGCAGGCTACAAAGAAGTAGTTCTTACGGGCATCGAAACTGCTGCATACGGCAGGGACTTTGAAAGCAAGGGCATATCTCCCCTTTCAGAGCTTATACAAGAGGTTTCAAAAATTTCCGGTATCGAAAGAATCCGTCTTGGTTCTATGGAACCTACTGTATTTACTGAAGACTTTGTCAAAGAACTTTCCACAATAAAAAAGCTTATGCCTCATTTTCATCTTTCACTTCAGAGTGGCTCTGACACTGTGCTACGTCTTATGAAAAGAAAATACAACACCTCACAATTTATAACAATAATTGACAGACTAAAAAAACATATTCCCGATGTTAAATTAACAACCGACATTATTGTTGGGTTCCCCGGCGAAACCGAGGAACTGTTTCTTGAAACAAAGGAATTTATAAAAAAATGCGGATTTTCTTTTATACACATATTCCCATACTCAAGACGTGACGGCACTCCTGCTGCAACAATGAGTGGACAGCTTGACAAAGCAACAAAAAAGGAAAGAGTTTCCATTCTTGAAAAAACAATGGCAGAGATAAGAACGGAAATACTGAAAAAATACCACGGCAAAACCGTTCCTGTACTTCTTGAAACACTTACAGGCAACATAATAGATGGATACACACCTGATTATATTAAAGTCAAGATTTCAATAAACGAAAACCACTCGGTAAAATCCGGTGAAATTGTCGAAGTAATAGTTAGTGGTCTTACAAAAGATGATGATGAGACATTATGCCTTTCTGGATATATAAACTAAAAATAAAAATATGCTCATTTACTTTTCGGTAAGTGAGCATTTTTTTGCTTTTTATTATCAGCAACGGGCGGCTATTAGCCGCCCCTACATCCTTAATAAACATTTGATTATTTATGGTAGAAACCTTTTTATCCATCAGGCTGCAGCATCAAGCATATTCTCTATAAATATCCCATACCCACGCGTCGGATCGTTAACAAGAACATGTGTTACTGCACCAATAATTTTTCCATTCTGAATTATGGGACTGCCCGACATTCCTTGTATAATTCCGCCTGTTCTCTTTAAAAGCTCTTTGTCTTTCACACAGAAGATAAAGTTCTTGGTCTTAGAATCATTATGGAATATTTTTGTAAGCTCTATCTCATATTTATTTATTTTCTCATCACCAAGGGATGAATAGAGATACGCTGTGCCTTCCTTTATTTCACTGGCAGAAGCTATATCCATAGCTTTTTCCACGGCACAGTCCGGCTTTTCGTAATAGGTTCCGAAAACACCCATTTCCGTATTTTTAATAAGCTCGCCACGTTTTATTACACCGAACTCACCTTTTATTTCACCAGGACATCCGTCTATTCCTCTTATTACATCATTTACATTTATATCAACTATATTTCCCTTCAGCATAGGCATAAGCATTCCGGTATCAACATCGCATATACCATGTCCAAGACCGCCGAAACTGCCGTTTTCAGCATTGTAATAGGTCACAGTACCAATGCCTGCTGTACTGTCTCTTATCCACAGACCTGTTTTATATTTTCCGTCAGACAGGGATTTTAACGGTACAAGAGAAGTACTCCCTTTTTCCTTTTCTCTTTCAAATTCAACGGCAAGTGTTTCCCCATTGCAATTTTCAACTATTCTTGCCACATCTTCTACTGTATTAACTTCGCTGCCGTTTACGGATAATAATATATCTCCCACACGAAGACCTGATTTGAATGCAGGATTAAGAATTCCCTCTGTACTTTCTATATCTGACATCCCCACTATCATAACGCCTTTTGTGAAAAATTTTACGCCAAAAACATCTCCGCCCGGAATAAGCTTAAGTTTTGGAATAACATTTACTTCTATACTTTTTAACGGTATTCCGAAAACCTTTGCAGTTCCGTCTGTTTTTACAATTTTTTCTGTTACATTTAAACTGCTTCCTGATACTTCAACACTGTCAACTACCGATTTGCTTTCCGGTATACTGTAATCTGCGGCTCCCACGATTATTGCTGTAAAAAGCGCAACAGTTGTCAATATTGTCATCAACACAGAAGCTTTTTTATTTTTCTTTTTATTCATCGTATCCCACCATTTCCTTTTTGCTGTACCTTTCTCGATACTTTATTTACTATGTACTTTTGCTATTTTTTTATGTGTTGAAAAAATATAAATTAGTGGGAAGATTTTCGTTTTTATTATTTCTTTTTTTATAACTGATATTCAGAAACTTTAATTATATTTGTATTTGTATAAAAATTAATAATGCAGTTAAAATAAAAAACAAAAAAATCCTCCCAAAGATTTCTATCTCCGGGAGAATTTACTTATCTTTTACTCTTTACGGATTACACACTTTGCAGGGTTTATACCCTTGAGCAATGAGTTTTGCTCTGTCAGTGCCTGTTCCTTTGTTTTTAGTTTTTATTTGAGACGCAGAGCTACAGTGCTGATAATGGAATTTTTTGGTGTTTTTATTCAGCACATATGTCACTGTTTTATTATCTATTACTGAAATATCTCCATCATCATATGAAGAATCACCATACGATTCAGATTTTGCCACATCTGTTACTGCTATAACCGGACTTTCATCACCTGACGACTTTGCCGGTTCTTCCAAAGGCTTTACTTCTTCCTCAGGCTCAATTAAATTATTGGATTTTCCAGTGTTATCAGACTGTACTATATCATCCGATTCCTTTTCTGATTTTTCTGTATTGTTATCAAAAATTGCGGAAAGGTCGTTTTTATCAGCGGATAACTTTTCCAACTCTTCTGCGTATGATATGCCGGTACTAATATCAGCGTCATTACATCCTGCAAATTGACACATAAGAATTGACATTAACACGCAAGCAGTATACTTTACAATTTTATTATTTTTAAACACTATTTTTCCTTCCTCTTTACAACAACATTGTTATCGCCAAGATATCTTTTCAGCATATAAACTAATGTATCATTAAGATTTACAGTTTTATTAAGCTTTATAAGCTTTCCGTTATTTTCAAAAAGAATATACACCTGCGTATTGCCGTAATCAAATATTTCACAAAGGTTAATACACTTGTTGAAAATATCATCCGTATCATTCTTAACCTTAAGGTACAACGAAAACTCCGGTGATTCTCCGGACGTAAAAGACGATTTATGCAAAGGCTTATACACAGTCGTTTCCTTTATGTCCGAGGTGCCTTTTTTATCTATATTTGCATATCCTGTGTTCTTAATTTCAGACACCTGTGAAGTGCCGTTTTTATATGCCGGATAAACATTTTCAACTATCAGCTTTGCCTCATCAAGACCACTACCCTCTGTCTGGTCTCTTGACTCCTTGACGGTAATTCTTCCTGCGAATGCGGCAATTTTTCCATTATATATTTCAGAAGAATACATTTCAAGAACCTTCGGAAAAACAATAATTTCCATTGTTCCGGTAATATCATCAAGGTCTGCAAACACCATCCTTGAATTGTTTTTTGTCTGCTTTGCCTTGCAGTTTTTTAGCATGCCGACAAGCAGTACCTTCTGACCGTCAGAGAAGTTTCCGGTTCCCTCATCGCCAAAAGCCGAATTAATACTTTCTATTGTCGCTGCACCTGACTTTTCTGAGTACTCACTGTATTCAAGAAGCGGATGACCTGAAAAATAGATTCCGGCAACCTCTTTTTCCATTATAAGTTTGTCTATAAATGAAATTTCTTCTATATCGGGGTACTCGATAACAAGTCTTTTAGGTGCCTCATCATCTGAAAGCTGTGAAAACAGGTCTATCTGACCTTTAATATCACCGCTTCTTGACTTTGCAAGACTTTTAATTGCAGTTGAATATACGCTTAAAAGCTGACTTCTTTTTTTTCCAAAACAATCAAAGGCTCCGCTTTTTATAAGATTTTCAACTACTTTTTCATAAACATCAAAATCCGCTGTTCTTGACAGAAAATCTTCAAAGCTTCTATATTCACCGTTAAGTTTTCTCTCATCAATTATTTTAAGAAGTACATTTTTTCCGATATTCTTTATTGCAAGAAGTCCAAAACGGATATTGTTGTCCTCAACCGTGAAATCAATTCCGCTTTTATTTATACAGGGAGGCAGTACACAAATTCCCTGTTTATTAATTTCAGATATATATCCCGCAACCTTTGATTCATTATCAAGAACACTTGTTATAAGGGCAGACATATACTCCCTTGGATAGTGACATTTAAGGTAAGCTGTTCTGTAAGCAATAACAGAGTATGCGCAGGCGTGGGACTTATTGAAAGCATACTTTGCAAATTCTGCCATTTCATCATATATTTTCAAAGCATCCGCTTCGCTTACTCCTCTTGTAATAGCCCCCTCACATTCAACACTTCCGTCTTCCCTTTTTTTGCCGTAAAGGAAATATTCTTTTTCCTTCTCCATTTCCTTTACTTTTTTCTTGCTCATATATCGTCTGACAACATCAGCTCTTCCATAAGAATATCCTGCAAGCACACGGAATATTTGCATTACCTGCTCCTGATATACAACACAGCCATTCGTTACATCAAGAATACTGCGAAGTCTTTCGTCGATATATTTTATACCGGAAGGATTCTTTCTGTTTGCGATATATTTCGGGATTGAATCCATAGGTCCGGGACGATAAAGGGATATTGCAGCTGTTATATCTTCTATGCTCTTGGGTTCAAGTCTCATTATAAGACTTCTCATACCTGCAGACTCAAGCTGGAAAACGCCATCTGTGCCTCCGCTTGTAAGCATTCTGTAGGTTTCCTCATCGTTAAGGGAAACAGTTTCAATGTCAAAATCCGGAAAAGTCTCGCGTATACGTTCCTGCGCATTATGAATAATTGTTAGATTACGAAGCCCCAAAAAATCCATTTTCAGAAGTCCAAGGTCTGCAATTTCATTCATATTATACTGTGTTACAACAACACCGCCATTCAGGGAAAGTGGAACATACTCATCCACCGCCTTGTCTGAAATTACAACCGCTGCTGCGTGAGTGGAGGAATTTCTCGGCATACCCTCGAGTTTCCTTGCTACGTCAATAAGGTTTCGGATTTTCAGGTCTTCCTTATATAGCTTTGAAAGCTCAGCAACCTGAGAGAGCGCTTTATCTATTGTTATATTAAGCTCGCGGGGAATTAGCTTTGCAACCATATCCGCATCAGCATAAGGAATATCAAGGGCTCTTGCGGTATCCCTTATCGCTGCTCTTGCCGCCATTGTACCGAAGGTAATAATCTGGGTTACTCTGTCACGACCGTATCTTTCGGAAACATAGTCTATAACCTCTGTTCGTCTTTCATAGCAAAAGTCAACATCAAAGTCAGGCATACTTACTCTTTCGGGGTTAAGAAAACGCTCAAAGAGCAGGTTATACTTTATCGGGTCAACATCGGTAATGCCAAGGCAGTATGCCGCAAGGCTTCCTGCGCCTGAGCCTCTTCCCGGACCTACAGGTATATCCTTTGACTTTGCAAAGCTTACATAATCTGCGACAATCAGAAAGTACTCCACAAAGCCCATACGGACAATGACATCAATTTCGTGTTCAAGTCGTTCGTTATATTCACTTATATCAATACTTTCGCCAAGCTTTTCAGCGGCTTTTACTCTTCTTTCAAGCCCCTCATAACAGCCTTTTATAAAGTAATCGTGGGCTGTCGATCCGTCATCCGGTATAAATTCAGGAAGAAACATTTTTCCGAACTGAAAGTCAAAATTACACATCTGTGCAATTTTTACCGTATTCTCAAGAGCTTCCGGGACATCCGGAAATAGCTCCAACATTTCGTCATAGGATTTTATATAAAATTCGTCTGTTTCAAATTCAAGAGAATTGTTTGTCTGGATAGAGGTTAGAACACTATGCGTTTTTGAGTCCTCTTTTGTAAGGTAATGGGCATCGTTTGTTGCAACAAGAGGTATACCTGTTTCCGCAGACATTCGCCTCAACGCAAGATAAACCTTCTTCTCATCATCGATACCGTGATTCTGAATTTCCAGATAGAAATTGCCCTTACCGAATATATTTTCAAAAAGCAGTGCGTGTTCCCTTGCTCCCTCGTAGTCATCATTAAGAATTTTCTGAGGTATACATCCACCAAGGCAGGCGGATAATGCAACAAGTCCCTCGCTATGCTCACGAAGAAGCTCTATATCCGCCCTCGGTTTTGTATAAAATCCTTCGGTAAATGCCTTTGATACTATCTTAATAAGGTTTTTATATCCGGTTTCGTTTTTGCATAACAGAACAAGATGATGGTAAGCAGAGCTGTCTACTCTGAATTTGTCAAATCTGCTCTGCGGAGCTACATATATCTCGCATCCAATTATTGGCTTTATGCCGGCAGAAGAAAGTTCTCTATAAAACTGAACACAACCATACATAACGCCATGGTCTGTTATGGCACATGCCGTCTGTCCAAGTTCGGAAAGTCTTGAAGGAATGTCCTTGATTCTGCACGCCCCATCAAGAAGACTGTATTCGGTATGTAAATGAAGCTGTACAAATCCTGACACTTTAATTCCTCCGTTTTATTTGTTGCTTTTATATTTTTTCCACATATCACATATTTTTTTCAATCTGTGGTTAACACAAGACTTTGTAACAGGTGGACTATGAAGCAACGCGAGCTCTCCAAGTGACACATCGTCATTTTCAAGTCTTATATTGGCTGTTTCCTGAAGCTCTGCATTTAGCAGTGAGAATTTGTCCTCGTCAACAAGTCCTTTTATTGCCTCTATATGCTTTTGTGCTGATGATACTGTTCTTTTTATATTTGCAGCCTCACAGTTCACAACACGATTACAGTTATTTCTTATATCCTTTTCGATTATAAGGTTTGTCATTTCAAAGGAACAGTTCACAGCGCCTATAAAAGCTATAATATCAACTATTGCCTGACTATCCTTGAAATATATTATATAATGAGAATTTCTCTTTGTATATTTTGCGTTATATCCGCAGATTTTTAAAATGCGCAACAATTCCCTTGAAAGATTAAATCTTGACACGACAAATTCAAGATGATAACCGCTTTCCGGTGGAATGGCACTGGCACAGGAAAGAAACGCGCCTCTTATAAATGCGGCTTTACAGGAATCACACATAAAATTTTCAAGAAGAATTTTATACGTTATTCCGTCTGCATATTTAAGGTCATTAAAAATTACATTTGTGCTGTCTTTGTCGGAAATCATTATACGATACTCGGTACGTTCCCCGGCGCTCACTGTATACTGTTCTGTATTACAGTCAGGATAAAACTCTTTCAAAAGTTTATATACCTTGTCTGTTGTTTCGGCACTTTCTGAAGTGAATTGAATTTTTTCTTCTTCAAAGCGGGTTGAAAAAAGAAGTAATCCGTAAAGCAGAGACCTTCTGCAACACTTCTTATCACCCCTAACTCTCAGAACCTCACTTTTTATTGTTTGGGTAAAAGTCATTTTTCAATCCTCAATTATCCTTATTTCAGGTTCAAGCACAACCCCACTCATTTTATACACTTCATCCTTAACATACGCCAAAAGAGCAACAACATCCGCAGTTGTAGCACTGCCTTTATTCACAATAAATCCTGCGTGTTTTTCGGAGACATACGCACCTCCGATATTCTTACCCTTAAGCCCCGCCTGCTCAATAAGTGCTCCTGCAAAATACCCTTCCGGTCTTTTAAATGCACTTCCACAGCTTGGATATTCAAGGGGTTGTTTATCCTTTCTTGCCTGCATATTCTTTTCTGCCTGATCCATAGGGTTCATATCCGTTGCCTTATTGAGTTTTAATATAACCCCTGTTATTACATATTCCGGATGTTCCATAAAAAAGCTGTGACGATAAGTAAAGTAGTTTTTTTCAGGTTCATTATCTAAATACTTAAATTCACCGTTTTCATCCACATACTCTACCTTACATATTATATTTCCCATTTCACCGCCATAGGCACCTGCATTCATATACACCGCACCGCCAACGCTTGCAGGTATTCCGTACGCAAACTCAAGTCCTGTATATCCAAGGCGTGACATTTTTCCCGAAACCGCAGTCAATGACACACCGGCAGATACATATATGAATCTTTCCTGTTTATCATTTGTTTCGTCAAAAGAAACATATTCTCCGTTTTTTATATCATAAATCTCTTTCATACCGGAGGTTAAAACAACCGCTCCGTCATAACCACAATCCGGGAAAAGAACATTACTTCCGTTACCAAGAATTTTATATTTTATTCTATTGGTTTTCAGAAAGTCTGTGATTTCAACAATGTCTTTCTTTTCTGACGGAAGAAAAGCATATTTTGCGTTTCCTCCGGTTTTCATTGAACATACATTTGATAACGGAAAATTATATTTTAAGATCTTTTTTTCTTCAAAATATGATAAATTCATAATACTACTCCATTTTATCTATATATCTATACAGTATACATTCTAACACATTATATTTATAAAATCAATAAGCATTTCTTTTTTTTACAGATTGCAAAATAATTATTTTCATGTTATAATAGAAAAAACTTATAAAGGACTTATTTTTATGAAAATTTTTATTGATGCCGATGCTTGTCCAGTTACAGATATAGCTATAAAAATAGCAAAAGAATATAATCTTGAGTGTACAGTTATTTGCGACACCTCACACATTATTTCACGAGAAGATGTAAAGAAAATCATTGTTTCAAAGGGTAACGACAGCGCAGATTTTGCTCTTGTAAATATGATTTCAAAAGGCGATATTGCCATAACACAGGACTATGGTCTTGCATGTATGTGTCTGGGGAAGCGCGCCTTAGTGATAAATCAGAACGGACTTGAATATACTAATGATAACATAATGTACCTTATGGAAACACGACACGCAGCAAAAAAACTTCGCATGAGTGGAAAACATTTAAAAGGTCCAAAGCCTAGAAGCAAGGAGCAGGACATAATGTTTGAGGCAAATTTCAGAAAACTGATTGAAAGGTGTATTGAGGTTTGATTAATTATAACCCTACATTGAAAATGTTTTATCGAAGTAAATCCTGTGCATTTTAAATCCGTAGCTTCTACCCCGTTTTTATCCCCACTTTTACAAGAAAGTTCCTTCTTTAAAAAGCGAGAAAAGACCACCACTTGAGATCAATCAAATGGTGGTCTTTTTGTAAGAACAACATGATTTTACTGTCAACATCTTTGAGAATGAATTGACAACGTTGTTGTCTTGAATTGGCTTTGCCATGAATTGTTGCTATGCAACATGAATTGGATTGCCTGTTTGCTCTGCAAACGATTAATGCACGAAGTGCAATTCATAAGCTGTAAGGCTCAATTCATAAAATCGCAGATTTCAATTCGCGCCATCAGGCAATTCATTGAAAAAGCGATGATTTTACCGACAGTAAAAGCATCTCTTTTTCTTTGGTGGCTCAACATACTGGGCAGTCGAACGCCCTGCTGTAATCCGGCGTCAATCTCCATAAGTGTAATTGTTCTGTTGTCACCTGAATAGTTAAACGTTAATACGATCTTATCGTCATACACAAATACAGAATTAATGAAAGTCTTTATCAGGCGTTTTTGACATTCTAAATCAGTATAATCCATATTGGCAAACTGATGCAGGAAATAAATTATATGCTCTTTCGTAAGACCTAAGTTTTCCTTCAACTTTGCCGAAGCAAGAGCTGCCTTGATTTCAGCCTTTTGTTCATCAAGCTCATCCATTCTCTGCTTTGTTGCATCGTTGAAAATCCCTTGCTCTATGGCTCTTACCAAATTCGAGATTGATTTTTCTACCTCAGCTAAACTCTTTTGCAGGGAATCCGTATATGAAGTATCTGTGTTTTGTGCTATATAGTATAGGTATGTATTTTCAGCAATAAATTCTAACAATTCTTCGTCTTGAACAAGTCCTATTACATATTCAAGTACAAGGTTTTCTATCCACACTTGCCGTACCGGCTTTTTGTTGCACAGCTTTTTTCGTTGATTGTGACAGTAATAATAGTGATGACGATTTCCTGTTTTGCTTGTACCGCATACGCCTACCATCATAGCACCGCATTTTCCGCAGAAAAGCTTTTCTGTTAGTAAATATTCAACCTTTGAATTCTTGTGTGCTGCAGCTTTCTGATTATATTTCAGCAATTCCTGCACTTTATAGAAAGTTTCTGTATCAACGATAGGCGGAATGGCATTTTCCAAACGAACTTCGTCTTTGTAGGTGTATATACCGATATATTTTTCGTTCTTCAATATTGTCCGCAGACTATTGTGCGTAAAAGGCTTTCCTTTTAATGTTCTACAACCTTGTTCGTTCAGCTTTTGCACAATTTCAGATATGGTTTTGCCTTTTGCATAAAGGTCAAAAACAAGTTTGACAGTTGGTGCATTATCGGGATCTATAATAAATTTCTTGTCAGGACCTGTAAGATATCCTAAAGGTCTGTTGCCACCCGTACTTTGTGCTTTTGCCGCACTTGCCCTTTGACCTCTCTTGATGTTTTGTGACAACTGCTCGGAATAATATGCCGCCATTCCTTCAATAACAGATTCAAGGATAATACCTTCGGGTGTATCGGGTATCATCTCGGCAACATAGTAAATTTTAATGCTGTTTTTCTTGAGGTGGTATTTGTTAAGTGCAATTTCTTCTTTGTTTCGCCCGATACGGTCTGTTTTCCAAACGATAAGTGCATCAAATTTATGCCTTGCTGCATCTGCAAGCATCAGCTGAAACTGCTCTCTGTTATCATTTCGTCCCGTCTGTGCTCTGTCGGCATACACATGTATAATTGTAAGTCCGTGTTCTGACGCAAAGCGTTCGGCTTCGGCAACCTGACCTTCTATTGACTGCTCACCTTGTCTATGACTCGAAAAACGGGCATAAACAACAGCGTTCATTACTTCACCTCCTATCGTTTTTGAGATAAATATTTTCTATAATACGAACTTGTTCTTATTAATATTGATATCATTCTATTTTTCAGAGAACAATTTAGAAAATAATTCATCTATTTCTTCATATATCAGTTTATGAAAAACTTCCTTTTCAAAAAATCTAAATATTACAGAACTTCCTCTACTTATAATATCTTTTTCGTTTTTTCCTAGTTTTAAAAGATTGTTTTTATAAAAATCATCTAATTCTCCAAATATATGTATTGGCTCTAAGGAAAAATCTATTATTGGTTTCGTCAGGCAAGATTCTTTATTAGCAATTTCTATATATTCATAACCACTGTTTTTACCATTACGATATACAATTGCTATGGTTTGAGTGTTTTTATACACGGAAGACAATATAGGAATGTACTCATGTGTTATTTCATAAACTGCTCTTTCTACTAATTCTAAGATCCTTTTTACTTTTTTTAATAGCTGTTCATCTGAGTATACCGAATCAACATAGTAACATCTTTCGGATGGAGTTATATCTTCCCTTATGTCTAAATAATCTTCTACTTTTGTCTTTTTATTAATTAATAAACTGCATAACGTGCCTATTAAAGAAGCATTTTTTACTTTGTTGGTTGTATCACAAACATATGAAACAATACTTTCTAAATCATCTTCATATAAACTTAATCTTATATTATCTGTCCTTATATCTTTTAGTAGATTTTCAACTCTTTCAACTAATAAGACATCTATTTCAGTGTCGAATATTGTTTTATTTTTTAATGCTTCTTTCACTTGTGATTTAATTATATCTATGGCGATCTCTCTTGAAGAGTCAAATCCATACGAAAGAAGCTCAAGATTATAATATCGTTGATGAATTCCACCCGACGAAAAAACAGAAGAGAAAATTGGAGAACTAAATCCAGTTCCTGAAATAGTTATACTAGGGGTATTTCCTGAAGAAATTGTTGCTTCAACTTGGCTGTTTTCTTCGCTACCATTGTATATAATCATTGATATTGAACCATTAACAAAATTTATAACACCTTTAATACAAGTTTTTCCAATATCTGACAATACATATCCATCGAATGCATGTTTAATATTGTATAAATATTTTTCAACAATATTTGTATAACTTTTTAAAATCTGTTCAAAGTATGCTTCTGCATACTCACTGTTTAAACCTTCTTCAACAGTAGTAAAGTTCCTTCTTGACTTTGTAGCCTTTATGTATAGTTTTAAATTGTAATTCTCAAGATAATCTAAAACGATATTTTGCTTTTGTTGATTAGATATTATACCGGTTAAATAACAGATTATTTCGTAGTATTTTTCTTGGTTTATTACTTTATCCAACCACCCACATATATCCTCGGGAGTCATTTTGGAAACATACAGGGCTACAAAAAATTCCTGTATGGCTTTATGGAAAAATTTAATTCCTTGAGCCCCTTTGCATATTATGCCTGTTTCCCATATTATCTCGTATATTTTTTCTGCTTTGCCAGATTCACAGAATTCGCTTAATGTTTCAAAAAACAAATCTGTACTATCTTCTTCATCATAAGTGAGTACTGCATATTTTGAAAGAGTTTGTTTAATTATGCTTTCTTCGTATAATGAACAAGACATATTTTTTATTTTCTCATCTATATACATTTCGAATAACGACGAATGATTTGAGGGGATTTTATACGTGCTGCTTTTTAAGACAAGCGATATGAACAACTTAAAAAACAGTGGCGTTCTTATTAATTCCAACAATCTGGTTGGTATATGATGAATGTTAAATGGTATCATATCATTTGAGTACAGTTTAAGCAACTCTTGTAGCTTTTCATCTGACAATTTTTCAAGTGTATACTTGGTAAAATCGATACATAAGTCGTCCTTGTAATTCTGTTCTCTTGATGTAACCACAATAATATTTGAGGTATCTCGTCTTAACTGATGCAATTCATATAGCAATTCATCATAATTATGTTTAACCTCATCTAAAGCATCAAAAAGTATTATGAATCCGCCCTCATTGATTCTCTTTTCTACATATTCCTTTGTTGCAAACGGGAGGATAACACCTAGTTCTTTAAGAACACCTTCAACTATTGACTTATATACTTTCCCAAAATATCTTCCCTCTAAAACAACAGGGATTTTATCATCTGACTCGTTATATTTTAGCAAATAATCTCTTAACATCATATAAATCAGATGTGTTTTTCCACCGCCGGGTTCAGAAACAATGATTTTGCTAGTATTATCTATAATATCCGTATAGTTTTGAACTTCAGTATCTATTCGAAGATTTGGAGAGTATAAAGTTTTTTCAAGAGTTCTATCTACACTTACATACAATTCTTCTGTGCATTTTGTACGCATTACATTTTTGTAAGGTTCGTATATGCCTACCTTGTTCCATGTATCTTTATATTCCGAAGAGTTTTTGATTTTTAATATGTTTTGGTAGTTTAATCTATTAATTTCATCCCACCTTGCAGGAATTTCACTAACCAAACATGAAAAAACACATGTGTCAGAATAGTTTGCGTTAACTATATACCCCTCAATATTAACCCCATTAGATATCATATATGCAACAGATTTTGTCCATGCTGAATAAAATACAGGTTGACCTTTAACTAATAATTTTTGCGTTGGTTTCTTCGCTTCAAAAACAAGCAAACTATGATTATATACCCATTCCAAATTACTTGGTTTATTTTCCCTATTTTCAGCAAATTCGTTTGATGTGAATTGTAAGAAATCTGCGGCTTTCGCAGTTAATGGTTTCCCACCCTCGTAACCATATACAGGAAATTCTTCTGCTCGTAGTTCTATAGGATAACACAGTAATTCAAGTAAAGGCACTATTAGTTTACTTCTTACTTCTGCCTCGGATTGTATATTCTGTTTTAAAAAATACTCTATTAGCGAAGATACATTCATATCAATAATTACTCCTTAAATTTGCCGTCACAATTACTATTAGTTGCCTTTTTTAACACATTAACTAAAACCTTGTAGTCATACACTGACTGTATTGAAGCTGACAATAATTCTTCTTTATCAACATTGCCCCAATTTACATCATACCCCATTCGTTTTGCCATAAGACGAATAAATTCACGAATGGAACGTCCGTTACCTTCTCTGAATGGATGAATTATGTTGAGTTCCGCCATAACATATGCAAGATTATCAAAAACCTTTTCTTCGTTTGATTCTCTTAACATATTCTTTTCTTTTATCTTTGCAAACACTTTATCAAGCTCTCTGTCAATCAAGTTCGGAGGATAGAACATTGTATCAGCTTTACTGATTTGTTCTCGTCTGAGTTTTCCCGCAAACGAGTAAATATCTTCAAATATAAACTTGTGTATATTCATAAGATGGGCTTTTGTAAAATTACCCTTAATGGGATTTTTCAAAAGCTCCATTTGTTTAATTAAGGTTATTTCTTCCTCAGCCGTTTTTAAAATACTGTTATCTGTTATGTTCAGCTTGTTTTTCAACACATTGCTGTTTGGATAACAATAAATAGATTGTGTAGTGGTATATACTTCGTATTTTGAAAACATAATTATACCCTCTGCATATATTTTCGTTTAAGCTCTTCAATCATTTGGGTATAGCTAATTTTACCGCTGTCAATTCTTTTAAGGTTTTCTATCCCGCTTTTACTTACTTTCATACCTTCTACCGCAAAAGTACCTTTAAGGTTTTTCAAATTACTTTCAAAATTGTTGGATTCCATAACAGTTTTATTTCTCCAATCTGTGTATTTGCCGGACTTGATTCTTGCATCAGCAGGCTTTTGTGCATCTTTAGGCAATAGCCATGCACCTGCAATTTTGGTTGCACCTTCAATTCTGCCCTCATTGCATAATACGGTAATTCTTCTGATAGAAATACCCCACATTAAGCTTGCTTCTTTTATTGTTAGTATGTCCATATCAGCACCTCATTTGCTAATATTATATACCACATTTAGAATAATGTCAATATTTATAATTTTCCAAAGTGTAAAAATTAGTGCAAGTTACATTATTCCTTAACTACATCTAAATTCAGTGCAAGTCTTGCGGTGTTTCTGTCCTTAAGACTTGCCTTGTCATATGCTCTTGCTACCTCATATGCGTTTGCAGAAAGTTCACTTGGCATATATGCTTTACCGCCTGCCCACACTTCCAGTGGAACATTCAGCGTTTCGGATAATTGCATTGCTATAGGAAGCGGAGCATCCTTCATTCTGCGGATAATTATAGTTCTTACCTGCTTGTCAGTAAGTCCTGTAATTCTCACAATATCAGAAATATTCAAGCCCATTTCTACAGTTATTTCTTTGAATATTTCATAGAATGGTTTTCCTTGCAATTCCCCACACATTTCGCTATACATGGCTTCTGCTTCACTGTCACCCAAAAGATAATCTACCGAAACCTTTAATTTTTCAGCATACTTGCTTACCTGTTCAATTTTTGGTGAACGCTGTCCAAGCTCATAACGGCTGAGTATCTGCTTTGATGTGCCAAGCATTTTAGCAAATTCATCTTGGGAGAGTCCTTTTTCTTTACGAAGCTCTCGTAGTCTTTCTCCAAATGAAGTAAAATGTATATCTATTTCTGGCAGGCTGTCCATTTCAGCCTGTATTTTTTTGTCTTCCCTCATAAAAACAACTCCTTATTTAGTAATTTACACGCATATTATAGCACATAAAATCAACATTGTCAATATCTTTTTCGAAATTGTAAATTGTTGTCCCAGAATGGTTGACAAATCAAAATAAATGGTGTATAATTTTAACTGTCAACCGTACGGCGACACATTAAAGATGATTCGAGGAGGTGTCTAAAAATGATATTAAAATTCGGATAAATGCGAAAGAAATTCCAAGCATGGAGAAAAAATTACTGTGTGCTACTTTTCTTGATGCAGTTATACGGTTTTACCAAAATACCGATAACGAGCTTGCATTCAGGAAATGGTATGCGGAGAAAGGAGGAAAAGTCAATGGATGAAAGAATGGAAAAAATGCTGCGAGAGAAATATCCCAA
>JAFWWX010000042.1 GCA_017517985.1 Clostridia bacterium
ACACATCTTGTATGTTTGAAGTTCATTTATTTCAACATCACCCTTGATTTTTCGAGTAGGTAGCACTTGTACATCAAGAACCTTTGGTTTATCTGAGTCAAGCTTAAAATCTTTAAGTGTACCAATAAATATCTTTGCATCTTCTTCATAGCTCAATGCTTCCGGAACATCCCCTGCATATGCTGTAAGCATTGACAAAAGCATAATCGCTACTATTCCTATCAAACTAACTAACTTTTTCATATCCGTAAGCCTCCTTACTCTATGGTAAAATATACTTCGTAGGTTTCTTTGTCATAATCTCCGGGTGCTCCAAAGTCCATAAACTCTTTCTTGAGCCGATAATATCCGGGCTTTAATTCGCCGTAGCCATATTCCCAATTTATATTTAATTCAGAAATATCGTTCATCTTAACGCTGTATCCAAGTGCGTTCCATACCAAAGGTTCACCGGTTACAGTTTCTACCGGCTGCCACTCATCATTGACAGTTGTTTCAAGAATATAGTCAGCACCGTACTCAAGCGTTCCTGTTGGATTGCCTCCGAACTGTTCGATTTTCAATGTCATACCTTTTGGCGTTACATCATCAGCATAGAGAGTGATACCCCATTTATCTGCACTAATATAATTGAAATGGGTTATGCCTTTATCTGTATTGGCAGGCTTTTTTGAACTGAGCAAAGGTTCATATATATCATTAAAAGTTACATTTGCCTCCGAACTTAAAACAACAAGTTCACTATCAACGGCTGCATTATTCAGATGTCCCTTTATGTAATGGCAATATCTCATACCGTCAAGAACAGCATCATAAGTCTCATATTTTCTGAAAATTATCCACTGTCCATCAATATTGACTTCTTTCGTTATATTTGTTGCGTTCTGATAGCCTTCAACCTCAAAATTAGCTTCGCCTGATTTTTTCGGAATCTCATTTTCTGCAACGGCCTTTTTAAGTTCTCCGTCCATCGTTCCGCAACGGGGAGTGTTTTCGCTTACAAGACCTGAATCGTAATATAAATCCCCATCAGCATTAAACATTCTGATTTCTTTCTTTTCAAGCTGTTCACCGAACTGCCCTTTATCCATCTCTTGTAAACCATTATTAACCATTTCTTCCAACGGCAAATCACGCTGACATCCAGAAAGAATTAAGGAGCATATTACTAAACATAACAATATAAATCTTTTCATAGATATGCCTCACATCAATCATTCATAAAGCCTTCCCAATATACTTCAATTATTTTGTAGTCTCTGTCCTTTTTGCCAAGAAGGAAGTATCTTGTTACTTCACCATTGCCAACCTGCGGAGCCATGCTGAGAGATTTTTCATTGTGCGTAATATCCATTTCAGCCTCTACAATCGCAAATTCTGTCATTTCCAAATCATTAAGCATTTTGATAATATCCTGCTTGTTTTTATCACTAATTTCTTCAAGGTCGTCTTTGTCTACAAGATCAATTTCATCAATAAGAATCCGGCTGTAATAGATTCCGTCTTTGAAGTTATTTTCAGAGGCTTCAGTAGCCGCAAGAAGTGAGCCATCAACAATTATATCTTTTGCATTCTGATATGAGCCGGACATTATATTTTTGTAATACTCATATATCATAAGTTCAAGGTCGTTTTCAATACTGTCATCTAAAATTAATGTTCTATCATCAGAAACAAAGGGATTTTCAATATTGATATCAAGCACAGGCAGTTCTCGCTCATCGACATAATGTTCTTTGAAATATTTTTTTACATCGGATGATTTTATAGTGCTATTTTCCTTTTCAGACACAATAATTTTTGTTGGTCCATCTGCACCACCTATTACTCCAATACTTGCATTATCGCAGCCAGTGAGCAGTAAGCAGCACATTATAAGGGTTAATGTTATAATTCTTTTCATAGGTGTTACCTCCGATTAAATTATTCCTAAATCTTCTTCAGGGAAAAACTCCGTCCCTGACACTTCTCTGTAAAATGCGGCATACGCCGCCTGCTTATATGGTGTGAGCCACAGATGACCTATACCAAATGCAAGTGTTGCAAGAATATCCCATCCGATGAAGCTAAACTGCAGGCAGAAAAACCTCCACTTATTCCCCATCATTATTGATTTTGATTGACTGATCGCCTCATCTGCAGTAAGTTCGGGATCTTCTGCAAGTATGTAATCTGTCATTGCATAACTGAAGCCTGCAACAATGCCGGGGATTATAAATAACAGCGACCAAAGGAATACGTATAACGCACGAAGTAATCTTGCAATTGTGGTGGTTTTCCAGTGTGAGAAATATTCAAACAAAGTTTCAAATGCTGCGTTTTTCTTATCTACAAGATTAAGATTGAATTTTGCATATCCAACACCGATAAAGCTGCCTAAAACAAAATAAATAACTGCTGCAAAGAGTGATGCGATTATAATAATAGGCAAGCTTGCAAGTATGAACGCTCCTACCTCGGAGTCAACACCGCCATTTGTACCTATAGATTTTATTGTCTGTCCTGCCATATTAAAATTCATATTTATATTTGAGCCATCAATGTTCACCTTGAATTCAGGACCACCGCCACTAATTCCGCCGAGAATAGATGCAACAAGACCT
>JAFWWX010000162.1 GCA_017517985.1 Clostridia bacterium
ACACAAAAAAGATTTTCGCTTCTTCGCTCAGGACGTGTTAAAGAAGCACTTGAATTGGTTTTAGATTACAGCCCTTTTCCTGCAAGTGTTTGTGGTCAGGTTTGTCCTAATTTGTGTTTAAACCACTGTTCAAGAGGAAATTTTGATGAACCGCTGGATGTCAAAATGCTCGGTTCTTTGTCAAAAGATATAAAACTGAATCCCGTTGAAATTACGCATAAAGAATGTATTGCAATTATTGGTTCGGGTGTGGCCGGTATTTCCGCCGCTTGGCAATTATTAAGACATGGTTATAAAGTTGAAATGTTTGAAGCGGATGACAAAATCGGAGGAAAATTATCTCAAGTAATACCAACTGAAAGACTGCATAAAGAAATATTGGAAACAGAGCTTGAAAGATTTAAAAGTACAGGTGTAACAATTCATACTTCAACAAAAGTAACGCCCGATTTGTTTAATCAATTGGAAAAAGATTTTGATGCCATTGTACTTGCAATAGGCGGACATAACCCCGTTGTAATACCGTTTGAAGGGTATGAAAGATTAATCAAAGGTCTAAACTTTTTAAAAGATTGTAAAAACGGCAAAAAATATAATTTAGGCAAGAAAGTTGTTGTAATTGGTGCAGGAAATGCAGCAATGGATGTTATAACAGAAGTCTATAAACAAGATAGTATCGAAAGTGTTACAGCAATAGACATTCAAGAGCCAAGTGCTTTTGATAAAGAAATCAAAGCGGCAGAGAAACTTGGCGCAAAAATAATGTACCCCTGTTTTACGCAGAAAATAACCGACAAAGGTATATTATTAAAAGACGGAAGATTCTTAGAAGCTGACAGTGTCATTATATCTGTTGGAGATAGACCCATCTTTGATTTTGTACCAAAAGATTATTTAGATGAAAAATCAAGAATTCAAATAAACGAATTTATGCAAACGCCGAACTCTAAAGTTTTCGCTATTGGTGATGCCATAAAACCCGGATTATTTACAAATGCGATAGCAGACGGAAAACATGCAGCTGAAAATATAGTTAAATTTCTAAACAATGAAGAATTAACTCCAATTAAGGAAAAAGATTTGATTCCTGCTAAAAGAATTAAATCAGAGTATTACGAATGTTATTCATCAAATTGCGACAATGAGCAAAATCGCTGCATGTCTTGTGGATACTGCAGAGATTGCGGATTATGCAAACAAAGTTGCCCTCAAAACGCAATATCGAGAGTTGAACATGAAGATAACAAATTTGAATACGTTTCAGACCCAAACAAATGTATAGGTTGTGGAATTTGTGCAGGTCTATGCCCTTGCGGTATTTGGGAAATGGAAGAAAATAAATAATTCTATCTTTTTTACTTCTAAACTTTTGCTAAAGATTTAGAAATTAAATCCTGCGCTAATTTTGGCATATCCATTTTATCCGTACAAATTTCTATATAGCATAATTTATCTTTTTGTTCTTGTTCTGCATTAATTAATGCTTCATGCAGTTCTTGTTCTGTTTCAACCTTAATGCTCCATGATTTGCCGTTAAATACATCGGGGAGTTTTGAATAATTCCAAGAAGCAATATTATTGAATAAGTCCATAGGATTTTTGCATAATGCTCTTTCAATTGTATATCCTGAATTATTTATAACGATAATAATAGGTTTAACACCATATCGCATCATAGAGCTTACTTCCTGAGCTGTTAGTTGATGAGATCCGTCCCCTGTTACTAATATAACCCTTTTATTCCTTTCTGCTATGGTTGCACCAAAAGCGGCAGGAGTTGCCCAACCGATAGAACCCCATAAAACTTGATTATATAAATGGGCACCTTTGGGTAATTCCAACGTAGCAAAGCCAAATTCAACAAGACCTGTTTCAGAAAATATTATATCATCTTCTTTTATAAAATCTTGTATCTTTGAATATATAAACTTAGATTCTAACGGTTTATTTTCTCCCGTTTCTTTAATTAAATTTTGAGGCAAAACTTCAGGATATTCATTTTTATATGCGGGTACGATTTTTGAAAGTTTTGATAATACATCTTTCATTAAAACATTATCATATCTTATATATTCAACCGTTGTATAAGTGCCTTCTATATCAATCATTGACGTTGGTTCAAAATTATAATCAAAACCGAAAGTATTTAAGTCGCTATAAATTGCGCCTATAGTTATAACACAATCAGAATTATTAACCGTATTGTATGCAATTTTATTACCGTATTTACCCAAATATGTTCCTAAATAACCTTTATAGTCCCAATTTAATAACCCTTTTCCCATTAATAAATTAACTGCAGGATATTGAGATTTCTTAAGAAAATTTATAAGATTATCATGTGCTTCAAATCTTTCAGCTAAAATATCTGCTATTACAATAGGTTTTTTTGCTTTTGATAGCATTTTTATAATATGCTCAATGACTCTATCCAGCATATCGGGATTACTTGTCATTTTTTGAATACATGGGATATCATTTATTTTTACAGAGCAAATATCCTCAGGAATTGCTATATATACAGGTTTCTTTTCATTAATGAATATTGATAGAACTCTATCTATTTCTGTTTTAGCATTTTTTTCATTTAGATAAGCAGTTGTTTGAACAACATTTGAATAGGTATTTTTAAATGCGTAATAATCGGGATTTGCAAAGTTATGATGCAGCAGAGTTTTTTGAGAAATATTTTTTGTTGAGGGAGTTCCAACTATTTTGATAACAGGAATATATTCGGCAAAACTTCCCGCAATAGCATTAATTGCCGATAATTCACCGACCCCAAAAGTTGTAACCAATGCTCCATATCCTTTAACTCTTGCGTAACCATCGGCAACGTAGCCTGCGTTAAGTTCATTAGTGCAACCTATCCAATTTGTATTTTTATTTCTTTCAATTCCTTCAATAATATTAAAATTAAAATCACCGGGTAAACCAAATATATCCGTTATTCCTAATTCTTCTAGTCTTTTAATTAAATAATCAACAACCGTTATTTCTGACATAATTTATTTTCTCCATTTTCTTGCATTATTAATAAAGGTGCATTTTCGCACCTTTATTTTGTAACTATTACTTTGCATTCGCTAAGAACGAAGTTCTAAGCTCATTTGGCTCGGGATTATTGCATATTCAAGTACATATCAACTTCAAGCGGTGTTACATAAGTTCTAAATTTATCACATTCTTTTTCTTTGGCTGAAATAAATTCATTGTAAATATGATTACCTAAAGCATCTTTTATAATTTCATCATCGTCTAATAAATCCAATGCTTCAACTAAACTTGCAGGTAGTGAATCAATTTTAGCTCTTTTTCTTTCTTTTCTTGTCATTTGATAAATATTTTCTTCAACTTGTAATGGTGGTTCAATTTTATTTTCAACACCGTCTAAAATTGCACCCAATATGACAGCTAAAGCTAAATAAGGATTACAACTCGGGTCTGGTGAGCGAAGCTCAACACGAGTTGAATTGCCTCGTTTAGCAGGAACTCTGATTAGAGCAGACCTATTTGCCAAACTCCATGCTAAATACACAGGAGCTTCATATCCGGGAACTAGTCTTTTGTAACTGTTTATAATTGGATTTGTTATAGCCGTAAAAGATTTAACGTGTTTTAGTAATCCTCCTATTGAATACAATGCCTCTTTTGATAATTGATAAGTTTTTTCAGAATCAAAGAATAAATTTTTACCGTCTTTAAATAGGGAAATGTTGCAATGCATGCCTGAACCGTTTATACCAAATATCGGTTTTGGCATAAACGAAGCAACTGCGCCATTTTGTTCAGCAATTGCAGTTACTGCGTATTTAAAAGTCATAATATTATCGGCAGTAGTTAAAGCGTCTGCATATTTAAAATCAATTTCATGCTGACCTCGTGCTACCTCATGGTGGCTTGCTTCAACTTCAAATCCCATTTCTTTTAAAGTTTTTACCATTATTCTTCTTAGGTTTTCACCTTTATCAACGGGGGCTGCACTGTAATAACCGGCTTTATCAAAAGTATCCGTTGTTGCAAAACCGTTTTCATCTTGTTTAAAAATAAAAAATTCTGCCTCCGGCCCTACGTTCATTGTGTAGCCTAATTTTTC
>JAFWWX010000163.1 GCA_017517985.1 Clostridia bacterium
ACCCAGTATAATATATCAAGAATTTTGCTAAAAAAGCAATTTACATTTAAATCTTTGGATCAAAGTCAGCTGTTAAGCCACATCTGAAGAAAAGCGGTTGCATCCAAAAAGTCAACAGTGCCGTCACCGTTAACATCAGCAGCTGCAATTTGCTCTGCTGTCAGAATAATTGCTTCTGTATACGCCTGAAGCGCCATAGTTGCATCTATAAAGTCAACATCACTGTCGCCATCGACATCGCCAACGACAGATGGTTTTTCTACCTGGTTTGCAACACCAAAACTTCCGTCCTGGTTTTCAACTATTGAGAAGTTTTCAGCAAGGTATGATTCGTCAAACGCCTGATTAAATTCACCCCCGGAAACAGTTACCATATCGGATGCGTTTTCGAGAGTAGCATTGTTTTCATCAAGGAAGCCGAAAAGCTTACCTTCGCCGGCACAGTCGAAAGTACCACCTTCAATATTCATTATGACAGTTGCATTTTCTGCTTTAGCCATTGTATCAAGAGGCCATACAAGAAGAAGATTTGCGGTTGTACTCTGGTTTTTGAAGTCACCGCCACTGATGTTGATTTCTGTTTCGCCTGCTCCGCAAAGGTCGGTTACAATTGCGTTTGCAACACAGTCGAATTCACCATCTGTTACATTAAGTGTACCGTGAGAAGCAGAAGCGCCGGGCTGCTGCATCCAGATGCCTGCTCTGGCAGAAATTTCACCACCGTTGATGTTAATAGTGTTCATTTCTGTTTTGCTGTTCTGGAATGCACGGATTGCTCTGTAGGTAGAAGCAATTGTACCGTCATTTACTGTTACGGTTGTTTCGCCGAGTGTGCTGTTGTTATCAATTGCGTAAGCCATAGAGGATCCGCCAAGATGCTCAAGTCTTCCGCCCTCAATTGTCAGATTTCCGCCCTCGTTTGAAATTACGGCAGAAAGTGCATTCCAACCGCGGTCTGTTTCAGCTTCAAGTGTAATTGCACCTGCGCCGGTGGTATCATCAATAATAACAGTTGCATCCTTTTTAATGGTAATTAATGCGAAGTTACCTGATGCTTTTGTGTCTGTGCCTGTGATTGTGCAGCCGTTAAGGTCAAGAGTAATGTCGTCTGAAACTGTCATCGCTTCATTAACCTCGATATTATCGACAAGCATAACGACATCTCCGTCTTCTGCAGCTGCAAACGCATCTTTCAATGTTGCATAGTCCTGTTCGCCGATTTTTGCGACATAATCCATTTTTTCTGCAAACGCAGAAAATCCCATTGTGCCGATTGTCATTGCAACGCAAAGTAATGTGGCAAGAATTTTTTTGAGTTTCAACCTGAAAATCCTCCTTAAAATGATTTTTTAAAATACCGTTTTTACCGGTCAGAGTCCGTGCCGCCTGGCCATCTTTTTGTCTGCCAAAGCAGGGGTGTTTATTGCGACTGCCTGGTGCAGACTATCGTGATTTTGCCGGAGAGGGTTTTACAGCTCCTAATTATAAAATAGTATTAAAAATATATAACTAGTATACCATTTTTTTGTCTATTTGTCAATTGAAATTTCGGGGTGTTGTAAATTATTTTCAAAAGTTGTAATATATTTTTTGTTTTTTTCAATCTTTTTGCAACAATTTCAGGGAAAATTTTAAAAAACAAATTATAAAATAAGGGCCCGAAATGTTCCGAACCCTTGGAGTTTTAATATTTTATTAGAAGTATCTCTTGAGAAGTCCCTCGAGACCTCTGCCGTGACGAGCTTCGTCTCTTGCCATTTCGTGAACTGTGTCGTGAATAGCGTCAAGGCCGTTCTACTTTGCACAAGCTGCAAGGTCAAACTTACCCTTTGTTGCACCGTATTCGCAGTCAACTCTCCACTTGAGGTTGTCCTTTGTGGTGGCCTTCATATTGGGTTCAAGGTCCTCGCCGAGAAGCTCTGCAAACTTAGCTGCGTGTTCTGCTTCTTCGTATGCTGCCTTTTCCCAGTAGAGACCTACTTCGGGATAACCTTCTCTGTGTGCGATTCTTGCCATACAGAGGTACATACCTACTTCAGCACATTCACCGTTGAAGTTAGCCATGAGCTGTTCGAATATGTACTTCTTGTCTTCTTCTGAAATGTCAGGGTTGTTCTTTACAGTCTTTGCATATACGCCGTATTCGTGTTCAGCCGCAAGAGCAGCGCCTTCTTCCATAATGGTGAACTTTTCACCGGCAACCTTACATACAGGGCACTTTTCGGGTGCGCTTTCACCTTCGTGAACATAACCGCAAACAGGACATACAAACTTTTTCATAATAATTTTCCTCCAGAATTTAAATAAAGATTTTATATATTTTAGGTTTTACCTTACCTACTAAAGATTTTTACCCTCAAAGGTAACTTTTGAAAGCTCAGATACAAGCTTTTCGTTAATACTGTCAAACAGACGGTGGAATTTGCAGGAGCTGTGATTTTTCCCTGTTCTTGAACATTCGTAGTTGTCCGAAAGACACCTTGATATTTCAATTTTTCCCTCCATAGCCTCTATAACCTGCATAAGAGTTATATCCTTCGGCTGTCTTGCAAGCCTGTATCCACCGTTTACTCCGATGCTTGAATGTATAAATCCGTTGTCTTTAAGTTGTCGGAGAACTTTCAGGGCTGTCGGCTTCGGGATACACGCTGCTTCGCCTATAGCCGCTGCACCCATCAATTCATTTTTATCTTGGGCGTTATCGGCGAGAATAGCAATTATTCTTACCGCATAATCGGTTTCAAGAGCAAAACGCATATACTTTCCTCGTTTTCTTCAATGTATACCTCTTTGGTACACGTTTATTGTAACATACAATTTTCAATTTGTCAAGAGGTTTTTTTAATTTTTTTAAGAAATCCGTAAAATACCTGCGCTCGCATTTTTTGAGATAAAAGGGAAGTTAATATGTAGTTTTCATAAGTGTCCTTTGATGCTAAAAGACTTTTCCTTGACACTTTTTTTAAATTGTAGTATAATATGATAAATAAGTTTAATTTACCAATTATATCAAAGTTTTACAATAAAATTTCCGAAAGGAATACATAAATGGAAACAGAAAAACTGACAACGCTTTTTGAAAGTACATTCCCGTTCTGGCAGGGACTCTCCGAAAACGACAGAGCGACATTCCTTAGAAGCTCACAGACAATTCATTTTGGAAAAGGTGCAACAATCCACGACGGCAGTGAATGTACAGGAGTAATTCTAATAAGATCCGGAACACTCAGAGCCTATATGATGTCCGAGGACGGAAAGGAAATTACCCTTTACCGACTTTTCTCAGGCGATATGTGTATGCTGTCCGCCTCCTGCGTGCTTGAAGCTATTACTTTTGATGTATTTATTGACGCAGAAGAAGAGTGTGAGTGCGTTGTGGTTGGTGGCTGTGCCTATGCTAATATGTCGGAAAGAATACCCGAGGTTAAATTATTTGCGCTTGAAACAGCTGTAAGCCGTTTTTCGGATGTTATGTGGGTTATGCAACAAATACTGTTTATGAGCTTTGATAAAAGACTTGCCATATTCCTGCTTGATGAAGCAAGCAAGAACGGAAGCGATACTGTAAAACTTACTCACGAGCAGATTGCAAAATATATGGGCTCCGCCCGTGAGGTCGTATCAAGAATGATGAAATATTTTGTTTCGGAAAAACTGGTGGAATCCTCCAGAAGTCTCGGAATAAAAATAGTTGACAAGAAAAGACTCAGAGGTATTGCATCATAATAGTTATCCGTCTATAAGGTCAAGGATTGATGCCTTGGGTCTTGCTCCTGCGGATTTGTTGACTATCTCTCCGTTTTTCATAACAACCAGTGTCGGTATACTGAATACTCCAAAGGCCTGTGCAAGTTCAGGCTCGTCGTCTACATTGATTTTACCAACTGCTATATCAGGTCTTTCTTCTGCTATCTCGTCAACGATGGGTGATACCATACGGCAAGGGCCGCACCAGTCTGCATAGAAATCCAGAAGTACCGGCTTGTCGGAATTTTTAAGTTCTTCAAAGTTGTTTTTGTTTACATTTATAACTGACATACATTTGTCCTCCTTTTTGTTTTCTCTATCCTTGTGATTACATTTTAACCCGAAACAAAAAAATAATCCGTGACTTTGTCACAAAAAAACTCCCTTTCGTTCAAAAGGTAGTTTTAGATTACTATAAAATTCTTAAGAGGGATACCCCCACGAGGGTTCTACCTCTTTTCATACCAATTGGGATGAAAATTCACCCACTCCTGCGTTTCGAGCGGGCAAAAAGGAAATTTCGCCCACTGCGGTGTGCGACCAAGGCTCTGCCTTTGGAAACCGCAAGCCTTTGAAAAGGCTTGACCTAAACTTTTATATAGTTTAGCAACAAACAAAACTTCCATTTCTGCGATATGTACCGAATTATTTCAGTGATTCAAAGAATATATCCCTTTCAAGTGACGAAAGCATAATGTTAGCACTGCTGACATTTGTTGCAAGCGGGATTCTCTGAACATCGCAAAGTCTAAGAAGAGCTGATACGTCAGGTTCGTGAGGCTGTGCTGTGAGAGGGTCACGGAGGAATATAATAAGGTCAAGCTCGCCGTTTGCAAGCATTGCACCTATCTGCTGGTCACCGCCAAGAGGTCCGCTCTTGAGTCTGTGAATGTCAAGCTTTGTTTCGCCCATAATCATAGTACCGGTTGTGCCGGTTGCAAAAAGCTCATGCTGCGAGAGGACATCTCTGTGCTTTTTGGCGAGTTCTATAATTTCCGGTTTCTTTTTATCGTGTGCTATAAGCGCAATTTTCATTTTTTTCTCCTTTATATCTTTGATTAACAGAGTCATTGTCTGCCCAATTTCCGCTTTCTATTGTATCACAGTTTTTCAGTAAAATCAATAGTTTTATCAAAATTGAAACAGGAACAAATATTTCCGCATAAAACAAAATACCCCCTGCTACAATACTGAAGCATTTGCTTTCATGCGTCTGTAGCAGGGGGGTAATGTATTTTGAAAATGTACAGATATGTGCTTATCCGCGGTAAAAAACCACTACAATGCACCGACACGGTGCATATTTACTGCGCCCTGGATTTTGGGGGATTATTATATTTTTTCGTAATACAGAATTCTGTCAATCGGAACATTTTCCGTAACAACAGTACCACCCTCGAATATCTCGCCCTTGTCGTTTTTCCAGCGGAAGCCCTCAGGAAGTCTTACTTCTCTTTCTGTCTTACCCTTTTCAAGAATGGGCGCAGAAAGGTATTTGTCACCAAGCATATACATTGAAAGTTCAGCTTCATACCCTTGATTGGGGAACTGATAGTCAAGACTGCGTACAATCGGCTCGCCGCTGACAGCACTTTCTCTTGCAAGCTGTGTGCAGTAGTCACACACAGACTCGTGGAGCTTTACAGCGTTTATTATTAAATCAACTGTTTCCTTGTCAAATATCTTCCAGAAGCCCAGTGAAATCTGCATCATACCCATAAGAGCATTCGCCTGAGCCCATCTTACAAACAGCTCGGAATCAAGCTTCGCGTCTCTGCCTGTACTGCCTTCCGCACCGCCTCCGACCATATCCGGACAACAGAAAGTATAGCCGGAAAGTCCCTGGGCAACTGTGTGGGGTATAAGTTTGTTAAAGCCGTCATTATCCCAGCTGTGATTCTTGTCCTGAAGTCTTGCAACAATGGCACGACCACTACAGTTCCACGCTGCACGAAATTCGTTGAAGGGATATTTTTCACCAAGAAGATTGAAAAGTCTTGTCTGTTCTCTTGCACTTACATTTCCGAATGTAATATCCTTGTCATCGTAGAAGTAAATATCACCGGCATCAAACTTGAAACCGTCAATGCCGTAACGGGACATAATGCTGTCAAGCTGTTCGCAGTACCAACGGCAGGCGTCCGGATTTGAGAAGTCAAGAACAGCACTATAGCCGTCCCACCAGTTTCTGATAACCGGCTTTTTGTCTGTTTCCTTTATAAGGTAGCCCTTATCCCATAGTTCAACATATCTTTTACCAGCACAGGCAATTATGGGAGAAACCCAGAGCATAACCTTAAAGCCCATATCGTGAAGTGTGTCAACAAGATATTTAGGGTCGGGAATCTTTCTTGCATTAAACTCGAAAGTTCCGAAGTCTTCCTGCCAGCCGTTATCTATCATAAGAACACCGGCGGGAAGTCCGTTTTCAATAATGGATTTTGCGTATCCGAGAATTTCTTCCTGTGTCTGATTTACATTAAGCTCAATCCAGGTGTTATATTGGGGCTTTTCCAGGAAAAGAGTATCCGGAAGCTTTCCGGAAAATTCCATATGAGCATCCTTTGCCGCAAGATATGCACCTCTGAGGTTTTCATAGCCTTCATAAAGCTTTGCACTATCTTTTCCTTTGCCGGAAACAGTTATTGCGCCGTCCTTTACTTCGTATTCAAACTCAGTGTCACTGTGAATATATCTTCCCTTTGACGAGAAAGCAAAGGGGGCAAACTGGTCACAGCAGTCAGGGTCTGTCATACTTCCTGTAAGAACAGAATCCTTTGTGACCGGCATTTTATGTGAGTTGTTAACCTGTCCGAACCACCAGTATTCGCCGTCAAGTATTTTTACTGTCATAGGTTTTCTCCTGTTATTTGTTTATTTGTTTGATTTATAATTGCATTATATCACGGAGTGACAATAATAGCAACAAAATTTTGTTAATTTTTGAAAATTCCGGCTTGTGATAATTGTTATAGTGTCCTTTGTTTTGCCATAAAAATGATTTTGTTCAGATAACTCTTACGCTATCCGCGCACATATTCCAAAGCTGACAATCCATTGTGCAAATCTGTGGCGTGCCGATAGTTCCTTTTGTGCATTTCCAGCTCTCATCGGAGACAACTTTACCCAGAAGTCCTCCGGAAAATTCAAGGTTTATCTCCGCCGTAATGCAGTTTTTATACTCTTTCCCGTTGTCTTTTACGGAAATATACAGAAAATCACTCTCTGCAACAAGACTTGTGATGTCATAGCTAATATACCCGGTGTTATCTGCGTAGAAACCATCTGCTTTGTCACCGCCCACATAAACCTCACATTCACCCTCTGCGATTATGTTAAGTACTGCTCTTTTTAAGGGATATATGATATTAAGGTCGCAGAAATATATTGTCGACCCATTGCCGTAATCCTTTTGGCTGCATATTTTCTTTGCATTTTCAAACATAGGATATGCTCCTTTCTGTCTTTGTCCTATCTTAAGCCTATATTATCACAAAAGTCCGCCAAAATCAAGTGCGTTTTGATATAATGCCTGTGTGATGTTTTGCAGTATCCGACATAAAGTTTATAAAAATATAATTGACAACGGGTTTTGTATCTGTTATCATATTTATATAGAGCAATACTGGGGATGTGAAAATATGAAAAGAAGTAAAATAATAATATTGTTTGCCCTTGTTGCAGTACTTCTTGTCTCCTGCAATAAAGGCACAAAAAACGGAGAGGGACAAGGCGACGGCAACGGTGTAAAGACCGAAAATGCTACGACTGAATATACAGTTCCCGATTTGTCCGAAAAAAACTTTGACAGCACGCTTCAGCAACAGCTTATAAAAGAGGGGTATCAGCTTTCCGTAAAGACAGAATATCACGATACCGTACCTGTGGGTTGTATAATATCGCAAACACCTGCCGGTAATACGGTTGCAAGAGAAAAGGGTATATCCCTAAAGCTTACAATAAGTGCAGGGAAGAAGGAAGAAACTACTTCGCAGGCACTGGATGATAAGGAAATAACGGATAACGGCGTACCCGAAACCAATATATCACAAGCCGGAATCAAATATACCGCACCGAGTTGGATTATTTCTCCCCGAAACACCCATGAAGAAATATTTACCTTTGCTAAAACCGGATATTCCATCTGTGAAAAGAATGGTGTTTATTCTGTAATAGATATGAACGGAAGGGTCGTAGTGGGCGGTTATGGTGACCTGTTTTATTGTCCGGAACACGGGCTTTCGTCAAAGGAGGTGTCGGAGAAAAAACAGCTTACAGAAGATATTACCCTGTCTGCAGATTGCGGTTACAGAACAGCCGATGTGTCAAGAAATATATATGTTTATGACGATTCCCGTTCAAGAGTATATCTTACAGGCTATTCCGAAGGTACTTTCAGAATTGCCGATATAACGGATACGGACTTTTTCAAAAGCAACGGGCAGTATATTGCAGTGCTTTATAACTGCGATGCGGATATACTTATGTATGATGGCATAGGAATGAAGAGCCTTGAGGAAATATTCAGTGCAGAGCATACAGAGATGAAATATGGCGTTGTGGACAGTAACCTTGTTACAATAACAGAGTTCGTATATGACGAAATTTCCGACGGAAATGATTGTTATATTGTAAAGCAGGATGAAAAACACGGATATATCGGAACAGATGGACGCATTTATTATCCGTGCATTTTTGAAGAAGCAAACACGGCATACAAAGGCGCTGCGTGGGTTAAATACAACGGAAAATGGGGAACTGTGGCGTTCTGAAAATTAAAACTACGGCGGGATGCATACATCCTGCCGTAAATTTTTACCGGAGATAACCCCAAAATGTAGGGTGTTATGCCCACATCGTGCCGTATTTTTTGTTGTGGAATTATTGTATATGGGTAATGTTTGCAAAAAAATATGGCGGGATGAGAGCATCCCGCCATAAATCTCATTTTTAATAATCAGTCATCGTCAGATGCATTCTTTGATGCCTCAGCGATAACCTTTTCCGCAATGTTTGCAGGTACTTCTTCGTATCTTACGAATCTGAAAGCAAATGAGCCTCTACCCTGAGTCATCGCACGAAGTGCAATTGTGTAATCATACATTTCGGAAACCGGTGCTTCCGCTTCGATGATGCTTCTGCCTGCCTGTCTTTCATCGGGAGTCATGCCGATAATACGGCCTCTTCTCTTGTTTACATCTCCGATTACATCGCCCATATATGTATCAGGAACAAGTACCGCAAGTGTTCCGACAGGCTCAAGGAGAACGGGATTTGCATTTTTAAGCTCCTTGTATGCAAGGCTTGCCGCCATCTTGAAGGACATTTCGGAGGAGTCAACATCGTGGAATGAACCGTCATAAAGGTCAGCCTTAAGACCTACCATGGGATATCCTGCAAGAACCCCTTTCTTCATCGCATCGGAAAGGCCCTTTTCAACAGCAGGGTGGAAGTTCTTGGGAACAGAGCCACCCACTGTACTTTCGGTAAATACAAGACCGTCATCGTTGGGGGCGAAGTGAATCTTAACATGACCATACTGACCGTGACCGCCGGACTGTTTCTTGTGTTTACCTTCAGCGTCAATTTTCTTCTTAATAGTTTCGCGATAAGCGATAATGGGAGTTGTGAGATTTACCTCTGTGCCGAATCTGTTCTTGAGCTTTGCAAGGATAACATCAAGATGCTGTTCGCCAAGACCGTATATAACAAGCTGCTTTGTTTCAGCGTTGTTTTCAAATCTTATTGTTCTGTCTTCTTCTATAAGCTTTGCGATACCGGAGGAAATCTTATCCTCATCGCCCTTTGCCTTGGGAGCAAGACCTTTGCAATAGAAGGGGTCGGGATAGCGGATAGCCGCGTATCTATAATTTCCACCGAGAGTATCGTTGGTGTTTGTGTTGACAAGCTTTGTTGTAACACCGATGTCACCACAGCAAAGCTCGTCTGTTTCAATCTGCTTGTTACCTCTCATAACAATAAGCTTTGCTATCTTTTCCTGCTGACCTGTAGTAAGGTTTGTAAGAGTCATATTCTTTGTAACCTTGCCGTTCATAACCTTGAAGTAAGACATCTTACCAACAAAGGGGTCTGCAACTGTTTTAAACACAAGAATCGCAGGTTCGCCGGTGGGGTTAGGTCTGTTTTCGTTACCGTCGGCATTAAGCTCAGGCTTTCTTGCAAGAGGAGACGGGAAGGATGCTGCCATAATATCCATAAGGGAAGCAACACCGGCAAGAGTTGTGCTGGAGCCTACCATTACAGGTGCGATTGTACCCATAATAATACCTGCATTAAGTGCCTGTTGCATTTCTTCCAGGGTAAATTCTTCGCCGTCGAAATACTTAACCATAAGAGTGTCGCTTGTTTCGGCAAGGGATTCCAGAAGCATTGCGCGGAACTCCTCAATTTTAGCCATACTCTCCTGAGGAATAGGCATTTCCTTAACTGCACCGTCGTTGCAGTATTCATAACCCTTCATATTGATAAGGTCAGCAAAACCAAGCGGCTTTCTGTCTATAATAATCGGGATTGCAACAGGACATATGGAGACGCCGAATTTTTCTCTCATAGCTTCGATTGTATCACCGAAATGAGCATTTTCGTCGTCCATCTTGTTTACAAAGAACGCCTTGGGAACGCCCGCCTCGGTTGCATAGTTCCAGGCAAGCTCACAGCCTACATCAACACCGGACTTTGCGTCCATAACAATAAGAGCTGTTCCGCAGACACGAAGTGCCTGCTTTACCTCACCCACGAAATCCAGATAGCCGGGAGTATCAATTATGTTAATCTTTGCCCCCTTCCATTCAAAGGGCGCAAGAGCTGATGACAGTGAAAATTTACGCTTTATTTCTTCGGCGTCGAAATCGCACACGGTATTTCCTTCTGAAATCTTTCCGAATCTGTCGGAAGCATTTGCAAGATGAAGCATTGCTTCTGCAAGAGAGGTTTTACCGTTTCCTCCGTGTCCGAGAAGACACACATTCCTGATTTTTTCCGACGCACAAGTAAAATTAGCCATTGTTAAAATCTCCTTTCAGAGAATGCAAAGCGTCACATTTGCAAACCCGTTGTTGTTTTTGAAACATAAGAAACTTGAATATAATACTCTATGTATTAAATTTGGTCAAAATAACCTAATTTCGCAAGTAAAAACAGTGCTTAATTATGATTATTAACATTATACACTATACCCACACTTTATGCAATATGTAATTTTAATCAGATTTTTATAAAAATTTTTGTGCATTTATAACAACAAAACTAACAATTTTATTATTGTTCTATGTTAATTTGGCGTTTTTTAAAAACATTGATAAAGATACTGTCTAAACGAGTCTCTTCGGAACACAAAACTTGACAAAATGCGAAAAGAGTAATATAATAAGATGTAACTATATGCAAACGAGGAAACCATATGAATATACTTATTCTCGCAAATCCAACAAAAAAACAAAGCTGTGATTTTGCAGATGTACTTACACGGGAGCTTACAAGAGAAGGTTTCGGGGTATATACAAGTCCGGAAAACTGTCAATGTTCCCCGGACCTTGCGGTTATTCTTGGAGGAGACGGAACGGTGCTGAGATACCTTGAAACAGTCCTTGGCTTTTCTGTTCCGGTTCTTGGTGTCAACTTCGGACACAGAGGGTATCTTACCTCCTGTGAGCCGGAAAATGCAAAAAGTAAAATACTTGAAATATCAAAGGGCAAGTGCAGTTTTGAGTCAAGAATGCTCTTTGAATGTACCATATCCGATAAAGACGGAAAAACAAAGGAATGTTTCACAGGACTTAACGAGGCAGTTCTTTCAAGGGGAGGTCTTTGCAGAGCAGTTGACTTTACACTTTACATAAACGGAAGCTCGGTAATCTCATTTCCTGCCGACGGAATAATTGTTGCAACCCCCACTGGCTCAACAGCGTATAACTTCTCCGCCCAGGGCCCTGTGCTTATGCCGAAGTCCGACAACCTTGTAGTTACCCCCATTTGTGCAAGTTCACTTCTGCACTCGTCAATAGTGACATCCGGAAACGATGTGATTGAGCTTTGTATGTGCAAGGAAAAGATGCCCTTTGAGGACGAAAATCCGGTTCTTGTTTCTGATGGCTACAAGAAATTTAGTGTTGATTTTGATGACAGAATTATAATCAGGCGTTCGGATAAGGTGCTTAAAATCTACGGTGTTGACAGCAGTGATTTTTTAAGAGTGCTTGAGCAGAAAATGATGTAAGGCAAAAGGTAGAATATTCACAGATGTTTACAGGAAAGGATTCATAATGAACGTATACGATTTTGATAAAACCATATATGACGGCGACTCCACCTTTAATTTCTACAAGTTCTGTTTAAAGAAAAAGCCGTGGCTGATTTTCCGCCTGTGGCGAGTATTTGTTCCGTTTGCAATGTATTTGCTTGGCAAAGGAACAAAGACAGCGTTCAAGGAGAAAATATTCCAGAGTTTCCAGCCTAAGATTGACAGCGAAAAATATCTCTCAGAGTTCTGGAAAACCAATGTAAAAAAAATAAAAAAGTTCTACCTTGACACTCAGAGGGAAGACGATATTATAATATCCGCATCACCCTATTTTATTGTAAAGCCCTGCATAGATATGCTGGGAATAAAGTATCTCTATGCCTCAAATGTCGACGAGAAAACCGGAAAATATGACGGTATTAACTGTCACGGTGAGGAAAAGGTGCGACGTTTTGAAGAAGCAGGATTTTGTAGGAATGACATAGAGGAATTTTACTCTGACTCCCTTTCCGATTCGCCTTTGGCTGAAATATCAAAAAAGGCCTTTGTGGTCAGCGGCGAAAAGCTTACTCCATGGAATGATTATAAACTGTCCACCACAAAAAGCTTTTTGAAAAATATATTTGAACCGAGATTCTTAAGATTTTTGATGTGCGGAGGTATCAGCTGTCTTTTCAGCTTTGTGGTTACTTATCTTGCATCCCATATTATGCCGAACTTCAGAATCGATTTTCACTATTTTCATATGTCAAATATAGTATTTGCTCATTTTCTCGGTTATGTTCTGAGCCTTCCTGTGTCTTATCTTCTTAACAGTCGTTTTTCATTTTGTCAGAAGATATCTTTAAAAAAATGCTGTAAATTTCTCATTTCATACATACCAAACTACATAATACAGATGCTTGTGGTTTTCCTAACGGTTGATATTTTGCATTTTGATAAGCTGATAGGTCTTATTCTTGCCGTACTTATCGGCACTCCCGTTACATTTGTATTTATGAAATTCTTTGCTTTCCGAGAAAAGGATATCAAAGGTGATTCTAAATGACAGCGTACCTAAAAAAAATATTCAGCAAAGGTCGCAGTATCTCACTTGCTGTATATATTCTTTTGCTGTCAGCCTTTGTCCTTTGCTATTCCCGAATATATCTACCGTGGCAAAGAGCATCGTTAAAACCTCCGGTTACGGTGGAGATTCCGGCACCGGAGCCTGAAATTCCCGAATCGGAGGAAAAATATATTCTTTATCGTTCGGAAATTTCAAAGCTGAGACTTTCAGAGCCAAATGTATATTTCGAATTGGATGCAAACACAGCTGTAAAAATACCTGATTCCGGCTTGGAAAATATACTTTTGCACAGGGAAACAGACGGTATACCGGTGTTGTTTGTTTCGTCCTCGCTAAAGCTGCCGGGAAGCACACGGACACTTGAGCTTCCGGAAACGGTAACCGCCGTACTTTCCCCCGATGCTCACCCATTGAGTAATACCGGTGCTTTTTATAAAAACAAGTCAATTACCGCTTTTATCCCCTCTGAAAATCTTATGTACATAGGGAATAAATCATTCTATGGTTGTGAAAATCTAAAGAACGTCTTTCTGCCGACGAAGCTTTCTCATATAGGCGACAGGGCGTTTTATAATTGCAAATCTATTGAGGAGATTTCCGTTTTTGGCTACACATCTATCGGAGAGGGTGCGTTTGCAGGTTGTGATAGCCTTACAAATGTATATCTTTCCGAAAAGGTTCAGCGAGTTGGAATCGGTGCTTTCGAGAACACTCCTTTTTACGAAAACCTCACAGATGAATTCTGCATTGTCGGCGATATACTTATAAAATACAACGGCAACGGCGGAGATGTAATAGTTCCCGACGGTGTGAGAATTATTGCCGACGGTACATTTGCAGGAAGATTTTCAATAAAATCCGTTAAAATTCCCGAAAGTGTGGAATACATAGGCAACTCGGCGTTTAGAAGTTGTGTAAATCTTACAGAGGTATACATTGACGGAGAAAAGAAAACCGTTGTTGGCGAAAATGCCTTTGAGGGATGTCCTCTTATAAATTATGACGAGGTTGCATCTCTCGTGTGCGATAGTCGTGATATGCTTTTGACGGATAATAGTCCTGGATTTCCGATTGTTGAGGAATGATGCTTCGTTTATAAAAAAGGACTGCGACAAGTCAGTCCTTTTTCTTTTTAAGGAAGATTGAATTATTTATATTTTGGTGTTATAATTAGATAAAGATATTTATAAACAGTTTGATAAATAAGAATTTAACGGAGAGATACCATGATAGAAACACAAAGACTAATACTGCGTCCGTTTACCAAAAACGATGTTACGGATGTATTTGAATATTTGCATGAGCCGATGGTTCACTGTTTTGAAGGTATGAGAATAACCTCTCTCGAAGAAGCTACCGAAGCGGTGTTTGAAAGAGCCGAGGACAGCGAGTATTATTTTGCCATCGTTCTCAAGGAAAGCGGTAAGGTTATTGGTGAGATATTCGCTCACCCCGAAGGTGACGAGCATCCCGGCGGTAATTGTGATACCTTCAGTCCCTGCTGGATGCTAAATCCAGAATATCACGGAAAAGGTTATGCATATGAAGCTGCACGAGCATATTTCGAGTTCTTGTTTAATGAGAAAGGTGCAAGACGACTTTATGCTTATACCGAGGACTACAATATTACAAGTCAGAAGCTCTGTGAAAAGCTCGGAATGCGTCGAGAGGGATTCTACTTGGAATTCATTTCTTTTGTGAATGATGAGAAGGGCAACCCCATATACGAAAACACTTATGAGTATGCAATACTGAAAAAGGAATGGCAATAAAAATTATGGTTAGGAAAAGGAAATTTACACTGTCAACCACGCAGGCCATATTGCTAAGCTTCCTCGTGACTATTCTTTTGGGAAGCGCACTGTTGGCATTACCAATCAGCTCTGCAGACGGTGAAGCTGTACCGTATCTTGATGCACTCTTCACAGCAACCACCTCCACTTGCGTGACGGGTCTCGTTCCTCTCACAACTGTATCTACTTGGAGTGTGTTCGGGCAGGTCGTTATACTGCTTTTGATACAAGTCGGAGGACTCGGTGTCATCACCATTATGTCGGGTCTGATGCTTCTTCTGAATCGAAAAATGGGTATCGGTGACCGATTGCTCATTCAGGATGCACTCAATCTCAATACGATGTCGGGACTTGCGAAATTCGTTAAGAACGTATTGATGGGAACGTTGATAATTGAAGGTGTCGGGGCTCTATTGTATATGCTCGTATTCGTTCCCGAATTTGGTGCGAGAGGTATATGGATATCGGTATTCAATTCAATTTCCGCCTTTTGTAATGCAGGTATTGATATTATTGCGGAAAACAGCCTTTGCAGCTACGCAACCAATCCGATAATCAATATCGTTACCTCCACACTTATCATTCTCGGTGGTCTCGGATATATCGTGTGGTGGGATGTGCTCCGTGTTGTTAGGAGCCGTTCACCAAAGAATAGAAAGATATTCAGGCATCTGACTTTACATTCAAAGATTGCCATTACGGTCACGGCTGGACTTATTACTGTGGGTGCAATTCTCATATTTATTTTTGAATATGCCAATCCGTTGACTATCGGAGAGATGTCCTTATTCGATAAAATTCAAGTATCCCTCTTCCAATCGGTCACCACGAGAACCGCAGGCTTTGCTACAATTCCGCAAGAAAATTTGACAAATGCCTCTGCCGCCGTTTCCATTATTTTGATGCTGATTGGCGGCTCCCCCGTGGGAACGGCAGGCGGTATAAAAACAGTTACGATAGCCGTTCTCATTTGCTCTGCATTCGCTACGATAAGGAATAAGAATGGTGCAACACTATTCGGTCGCCGCATCTCTGAGGAATCAATAAAAAAGGCGGTTGCGGTTGTTGTAATGTTCCTTACGATTTGCGCTACGGCTACCTTGCTCTTGATGGCAACGAGCAATGCCTCTGCCATTGATGCGGTATATGAAACGGTCAGTGCAACGGCAACCGTCGGTCTTTCAAGAAATTTGACAGCAACACTTAACACATTTGGAAAGTTAATTATCATCGTAACGATGTATTTCGGCAGAGTTGGCCCCATATCACTTGCGGTGGCTCTTGGCAGTAAGAACGAAAGTCAGAATGTAATTTCAGAGCCGACGGAAGACATTAGTATAGGATAAAGGAGAAGAACAATGAAAGCAAAGAAAACATATGCAGTCTTTGGACTTGGAAGATACGGCACAGCGGTGGCACGTGAGTTTGTGGAGAACGGCATGGAGGTCATAGCGGTCGACTCCGACCAAAAGATCGTTAACGATGCTGCGGCATATCTACCTGTGTGCAAGTGTGCTGACGTGACCGATGCAGAGGTTATCTCTCGTCTTGGCATCGGCAGTATTGATACTGTTGTAGTTTGTATGGCAAGCAATCTTGAAGCAAGCGTTATGGCGGTTACTCTCTGTAAGGAAGCAGGCGTTAAGACCGTTATTGCAAAATGCGCCAATGAAATGAACCAAAAGATATTGCTTCGTGTCGGTGCAGATCAGGTCGTATTCCCCGAAAACGAATCGGGCATAAGGCTTGCCAAGAACTTATTGAGTTCCGGCTTTATTGATATGATTTCTCTGTCGAAGGATGTATCTATGGTAGAAATCGATGTAAGGGACGAGTGGATTGGCAAAAATCTAATCGAACTTAACCTGCGTAAAAAATACGGTTTCAATATCGTTGCTATCAAAAAAGACGATAAGGTCAATGTCAACATCAATCCCGAACAAGTTCTTGATACGGAAACAACGCTAATCGTTATTGCGAACACCACCAAACTCGCAAGGTTGAGATAAGCTAATAAATAAGAATTTAACGAGGTGATTTTATGAAAAAGGTTCTTCAAGTATTTTGCTGTGCAATAGGTAGTGGAATGATTGGGTTCTTTGCAAATCAGTTGACTACCGTTGTAGGTAGCGTATTTTTCACACTTGGTGTTGCTCTGCTCGTTGCTTCAATCATTATAATTAGTAAAAAGGATAATACAGATAACTGACAAATTCTAAATTAAAGTAGGGATGATTCTATGAAATCTTTTGTTTGTAGTTTGTGTCATAACGGCATAATCGGAGGAAGGTTGTACCTCGACAGTCAGTTGCTTACTTACAAGACAAACAAGCTTACAGTTGACAAAAAATACAGAAATTTAGTTTTGCCGATGCAGGAAATAAAAGAAATTTATTGGAAGTGGATAGTCTTTCCGATTGCAACAGTTAATATGAAAAATGGAGAACTATATAAATTCATTATTTTCAATAAATCACGCTTTGCAAAATGGTTTCAAGAGTATTCTCGATAAATACAAAGTGTCAAATTCCAATTTGTCGAACAGATGAGAGCGGAGGAAAATCCTCCGCTCTTGTTATATTTCGGGAGCGGACGACCGTAAAATATAACAAATAAATCCAAATGGAAAGAATATAGAAAGGCAGGAAAGTTGTTCCTCCACAGACCGAAACATAAATATCATCAAATTTCTTGACAAAGCAGTCTCTTTGAGGTATAATATTTATTTGTAGAAGTATACAAATTCAAAAGAATGGAAATTATACCCGAAAGGATTGAAATAAATGATACAGAAACCAAAAGGTACACTTGACATACTTCCCGATGAGGCACTGCTCTGGCAGTACGCCGAGGGGATTATGAGGGAAACAGCAGAAAAGTACGGATTTTTTGAAACACGTTTTCCCACCTTTGAATCAAGCGCTCTTTTCAAAAGAGGCGTCGGAAGTACAACGGATATTGTACAGAAGGAAATGTTCACAATGGACGACCGTGACGGCAATGAGCTTTGTCTGCGTCCCGAGGGAACAGCCTGTGTTGTAAGAAGCCTTATTGAAAATGGACTCCACAACGAGCCTATGCCCCTTCGTCTATACTATATCACAAACTTCTTCAGATATGAAAAACCCCAGGCAGGAAGAAGCCGTGAGTTTTATCAGTTCGGCGTTGAAATGTTCGGAGCTCCCACGGCAAATGCCGATGCTACCGTTATTTCCATCGCAGATACGGTACTGCGTAAAATAGGAATAACAAATACTCTTAACATAAACTCAATCGGTTGTCCCGAATGTCGCCCGAAGTACAGACAGGCACTTGTTGATTACTTCTCAGCACACGAAGAAGAACTATGCCCGACCTGCCGTGAAAGACTAAAGACAAATCCGCTTCGTATTCTTGACTGTAAGAGTCCCATTTGCTCTGCAATAGCGGCAGAATGTCCGAAAACCGTAGATTATCTCTGCGAGGATTGCGATACACACTTTACAACTCTCAAGTCCTCTCTTGATGCAATGGGAATTGAATATACGGTAAATCCGAAAATCGTAAGAGGTCTTGACTACTATGTAAGAACAGTATTCGAATTTATCTCGGATGACATCGGTGCTCAGAGTACAGTCTGCGGAGGCGGAAGATACGACGGACTCGTAGAGGAACTTGACGGACCTGCACTTTGCGGTATCGGCTTTGGTTTGGGTCTTACAAGACTTATACTTGCAATGAAAGCCAATGCGGAAAAGGGCAAGATTACTCTTCCGGCAAAGAAAACTCCCAAGATTTATGTAGCGCCTATGGGAGAAAAAGCAGCAGAATATGCAGTAAGCCTTGTTCATAAACTCAGACTTGCAGGTGTTATCGCAGATTGCGACATTGTAGGCAGAAGTCTTAAGGCACAGATGAAATATGCAGATAAGATAGGTGCGGAATACGCACTTGTTGTAGGCGATTCCGAACTTGAAAACGGAACAGCACAGCTTAAAAATCTTAGAAATGGCGAGAGAATGGATATATCTCTTGCGGATGCGGAAAAAATAATTGTGGGAATTTGACATTTTGCAAAATGCGGGTAGTTCGTAATACTCAAAAAAGTGTTTTGCGAAAAACAAAAATAAAGGAGAGAACACAAAATGGCAGAATTTTTAGGTAATACAAAGCGTACCGATTACTGTGGTACAGTTACAGAAGCCAAGATTGGACAGACAGTTACCGTCATGGGTTGGGTAGCAAAGCAGAGAGACCTTGGAAGTATCATATTTATAGACCTTCGTGACAGAACAGGTATTGTACAGATTGCTGTTGACGAAACATCTGATAAAGAGGTGTTTGCAAAGGCGGCAGCAGCAAGAAGCGAATATGTACTTGCAGTTACAGGTACAGTACGAGAACGTTCAAGCAAGAATCCCAATATCCCTACAGGTAATATTGAAATTTTTGCAACATCAATAAAGATTCTCGGTGAGAGCAAAACTCCTCCCTTTGAAATAACAGACAACTGTAATGCGGGAGACGAGGTAAAGCTCAAGTACAGATACCTTGACCTTCGCCGTCCCGACCTTATGAAGAATATCCTTTTCAGACACAAGGTTGCAAAGGTAACCCGTGACTACTTTGATGAAAACGGCTTTATTGAAATTGAAACACCCATGATGATAAAGTCCACTCCCGAAGGAGCTCGCGACTATCTTGTTCCCAGCCGTGTACATCCCGGTTCTTTCTATGCACTTCCGCAGTCTCCGCAGCTTTACAAACAGCTTTCAATGGTAGCAGGCTTTGACAGATATATGCAGATTGCTCGTTGCTTTAGAGACGAGGACCTTAGAGCTGACAGACAGCCTGAATTTACTCAGATTGACCTTGAAATGTCCTTTGTGGATATGGAAGACGTACTTTCAATCGGCGAAGGCTTTATGAAGCGAGTATACAAGGAATGTCTTGGAGTTGATATTCAGCTTCCGCTTCCCAGACTTACCTACAGCGAAGCAATGGAACGCTTCGGCTCTGACAAGCCTGATGTAAGATACGGCATGGAAATCATTGATATTTCCGAAGAAGTTAAAAATTCCGAGTTTGTTGTATTCAAGTCAGCGCTTGCGGGTGGTGGTACAGTTCGTGCCATAAAGGCAGAAGATTGCGTAAAGACCCTTACAAGAAAAGAAATAGATAAACTTACAGAATATGTAAAGAGTTGTGGTGCAAAGGGGCTTGCGTGGATAAGAATGACAGAGGAAGGCGTGGCATCCTCCTTTGCAAAGTTTATGACAGAGGAAGAAATGGCAGCTATCATAGCAAAGACCGAAGCTAAGACCGGTGACGTTGTAATGATTCTTGCTGATACAAATAAGGGACACGTTCTTTCACAGCTCGGCTCACTCAGAATTGAAACAGCCAACAAGCTGAATATCGAAAAGAAAGGTCTCGGACTTCTCTGGATTACAGAATTCCCGTTCTTTGAATATAACGAGGAAACAGGCAACTGGGATGCTATGCATCATCCCTTTACTTCACCTCTTGATGAATGTCTTGACTATCTTGAAACTGACAAGGTGAACGTAAGAGCAAAGGCGTATGACCTTGTTCTTGGCGGCATCGAGCTTTCTTCCGGTTCAATAAGAATTACAAATCCCGACCTTCAGAAGCGTATGTTCAATCTTCTCGGTTTCTCTGACGAAGAGGCTTACGAAAAGTTTGGCTTCCTTACAGATGCGTTCCAGTACGGAGCTCCCCCTCACGGCGGTATGGGTATAGGACTTGACAGACTTTGTATGCAGCTTCTTGGTGCTGACAGTCTTCGTGATGTTATTGCATTCCCGAAGAACCAAGCTGCGGTTGAGCTGATGACAATGGCTCCTGCGACAGTTGAGCAGAAAGCACTTGATGATCTTCATATTAAGATTGATATAGCAGAAAAATAAAACAAATGGCGGTGTATCGGTTGATACATCGCCGTTTTCGTTATACAAAAACGATATGGCGAGATGCTCTCATCCTGCCATATCGTTAATATTAATCTTCTGTTTCAACCGGGGGAAAATAGGTGCTGTCAATTTTGATTTCAGGATCTCTGCATTCTGGATATTCAAAGGAGTGAAACCAGTGGTCGTTTTTGGAAATTGCTTTGCGAAGGTCGCTAAGTCTGAATTTTTCCTTTGATGCGTAAAGTGCGATAAGTGCACCGGCAGTTGCTCCGAATGAAAGGGTAAGTGCAAGAAATGCGGATGCAAGACACTTTTTTTCTTTGTAGGTTGCGGTGAATGCGCCAAAACAGAATACTGCATTGATAAGAAGGATAATTCCTGTAATAAGATAAAGTCTTGCTTTTTTAATCATATAAGTGTACGTCCTTTCACATTTTATTTTATCTTAAAAATTCGCCCTTTGCCTTAAGGTAAGCATTCATAAAGCCGTCAATTTCGCCATCCATAACAGCTATGATATTTGTTTCCTCATAGCCTGTTCTTGTGTCCTTTGCAAGAGTGTAGGGCATAAATACATAGGAGCGTATCTGAGAACCCCATTCAATGTTGAGCTTGTCACCACGAATGTCCTCGATTTTGTCAAGTTTTTCTCTTGCCTTGATTTCTGCTAGCTTCGAGCGAAGCATACGAAGACAGGTTTCTCTGTTCTGAAGCTGGCTTCTTTCTGTCTGACAACCAACTACAATTCCAGTGGGCTTGTGCTTGATTCTTACCGCAGAGTCAGTCTTGTTTACGTGCTGACCGCCGGCACCGCTAGAACGGTGAGTTTCCATTTCCAGATCCTCCTCGCGAAGCTCAATTGTTCCGTCGTCCTCAAATTCGGGTGTTATTTCAACCGAAGCAAAGGAAGTCTGTCTTCTGCCGGAGGCGTCAAAGGGGGATACTCTTACAAGTCGGTGTACACCGCCCTCACTCTTAAGGTAGCCGTATGCAAATTCACCTGAAACTGTGAAGGTAGCACTCTTTATTCCTGCACCATCGCCTTCAAGATAGTCAACGAGCTTTACTTTAAAGCCACTTTTTTCTGCCCATCTGTTATACATTCTGTACAGCATTTCCGCCCAGTCCTGTGCCTCTGTTCCGCCGGCACCGGGATGAATGGAAACAATTGCATTAAGCTTATCAAATTCTCCGGAAAGAAGTGCTCTTATATTCTGCTGGTCGTATTCTTTTTCTACCTTTGCAAGCTCTGTGAGAATTTCCTCTGTAAAGCTCTCGTCATCTGCTTCAAGTGCCATCTCAATGAGCTGTTCAAGGGATTGTGCATCACTGCAGAGAGTATCATAGCTGTCCGCAATCTGCTTTGCTGTGTTAAGCTCAGACATAACACTCTGGGCATCGTCTCTGCCCCAGAAACCCTCAGCGCAGGTTTCTTCCTCAAGCTTTGCTGCCTTTTCTCTTGCTGCAGGAACGCCCATACTTTCGGAAAGTTCCACTATCTGCTCCTTAAGCGAGGCAAGTTTCTGTTTTGCTTCTTCAAGCTGTATAATCAATGTTTTGTCATCCTTTCGATGTTATAAAATAAAAATACATATTCTATGATATTATATACCATTTTTGACCATTTGTAAATAGGTTTGTGAAATTTTACATTTAAATAATTTTACCAAGGGTGTAAAAACGAAAAGCCCGAAGACTTTTTACAGGAAAGTTACCGTTACATTAGGCTAAACTTAAGATAATTCCTTTGAATTTACAAAATGGTTACACATATTTTTACCAAAAGGACAGAGAAGGATGTATAATGAGAAAAATGATGTGTACAGTGTTAATTCTTACAGTTAAGACTTATGCGAGAGGAGGGCGAGCCGATGAATATTTCCGTTCTTGACGGAAGTACCGTCTTTGACCCGGGTAGGGTGAAAATCACAAGTACGGCAGATGCTCATATAACACCGATTTTTTTTCATGTGCAGAAATTCTGGGAATTTATATATGTTGACAGAGGTTTTGCGATTCTTGGCGGAGGCGATGAGTCGGTGCTGCTTTCCGGAGGGGATTTTGCAGTTGTTGCTCCCGGTCAGAGACATTCGCTTGTTTGCCCTGACAGTGCAGTTATGTACTGCCTTCTTTTTGAGGACAGAGAGCTTGGAAGTATGAGAGATGAAATTTTCTCGCTTCCCGGATTTATGGAGCTTTCCCTTCGTGCGACAGAGCTTGGAGATGAAAAGGCAGGAATCAGAAGTTCAAAATACGAAAGTATAAGGCTTGACTATGCCGAGCGTCAGGCGTTTGTGAGACTTTGTGACAGGGTGACAAGGGAGAGAATTGAAAAGGGTAAGGGATGGCAGCAGCTTGTGAAAAGCTGTCTGTGCGAGGCACTGGTGTTCTATTCAAGACTTGATGTTGCATCAAAGAGAGCCGATAAGACAGCCGAAGGCACAAAGAGTATGTACGGAAGAATTATAAAATATATAGAGAAAAACTACAGAAACAACATAACAGGCAAGGAGCTTTCTGGCGAGCTTGGAATGTCTCAGGAGCATATCGCAAAGCAGTTCAGAAGCGAGCTTGATATATCGCCCGCCGAGTATCTTCGCAGGTACAGAGTAGCAAAGAGTATGGAGCTTTTGTGCGGAACGGATATGCCGGTAAGCGAGGTAGCGCAAAATTGCGGTTTTGTTGATATGAGTGCGTTTTCAAGAGTGTTTAAAATGTTTGAGGGAGATACACCTTCGGGATTTCGTAAAAGGTGTAGAAAGAGCTGATTACAAATATATAACCCGTCAGAGATTTTTCTCTGACGGGTTTTCTGTATATTGTATCAATTAAAATTATCTCTGAACTCTACCTGAACCGCCGTTCTTAATAAGGCTTTCAACCTCATCAACTGTAACAAGGTTCACATCACCTGCAATAGAGTGCTTAAGGCAGGATGCTGCAACTGCAAATTCAATAATATCCTGATTTGACTTGCCGGAAAGAATTGCGTATATAAGACCACCACCAAAGGAGTCACCACCGCCTACTCTGTCTACGATATGTATGTGGTAAGTGTTGGAGAAGTAGTACTGATCGTCTGCATACAGCATAGCTGCCCAGTCGTTGTCATTTGCGGAAATGGAGCTACGGAGTGTGATTGCAACCTTGTCAAAGCCGAATTTGTCCTTGAGCTGTTTTGCAACACTCTTGTATGCTTCGTGCTCTACCTTGCCGGATTCAACGTCTGTGTTTTCAGCCTTGATGCCAAATACTTTTTCAGCATCTTCTTCGTTTGCAATACATACATTTACATAAGGCATAAGCTCGCCCATAACCTTGCCTGCCTTTTCGCTTGTCCAAAGCTTCTTTCTGAAGTTAAGGTCACAGCTTACCTTAATACCCTTGTTTTTACAAACCTTAAGAGCATCAAGACAGATAGCAGCAACGTTGTCACCGAGAGCAGGAGTGATGCCTGTGAAATGGAACCAGTCGGCACCATCAAGAATCTTTTCCCAGTCAAAGTCGGAGGGGGAAGCCTGCATAATAGAGGAGTATGCTCTGTCGTATATAACCTTGGAGGGTCTCTGTGAAGCGCCGTTTTCAAGGAAGTAGATACCTACTCTTTCACCGCCACGAACGATTTCGCTTGTGTCAACGCCGTATGTACGAAGTGAGTTTACAGCAGCCTGACCGATTTCGTGGGAGGGGAGCTTTGTTACGAATGCGGATTCGATACCGTAGTTTGCAAGAGAAACGGACACATTTGCCTCACCGCCGCCGTAGTTAACCTCAAAGCTGTTGGAGTTGACAAATCTTCCGTAAGCCGGAGGATTGAGTCTGAGCATAATTTCGCCGAAACATACTGTTCTCATAATAATTTCCCTTTCCGTACCCTACAGGTACTTACAAAATATGTTAATATTATTTTATGTTTCCCGAACAAAGGGGAGGAATTTAAAAATTCCCATACACACATATAATACCGCAAAATATTTCAAATGTCAATATCGAAAAGTAACAGATTTGCATATATTTCCTTTTGTTTTTTAGATTATACCATAGAATTTAAAAAATATCGTTGCTATTTCCAAAAGGAATATGTTATAATCAGATAAATTCCGCATACAGATGCGGAGGATTCGGGACATAAATGCTTATAAAATACAGGAGACGGTATGCTACAGATTGAAATAATATATCTGGGCGGCGAAAAGGAAACCTACTATAAAGATGCCGCAAACGAATACATAAAAAGACTCGGTGCTTTCTGTACCTTTTCTGAAAAGGTGATAAAGGACGAAAAGCTAACGCAGAATCCTTCTGAAAAAGAAATAATTACAGCACTTGAAAAAGAAGCGGACAGAATACTTACGGAAATAAAACCGAAGAACTTGAAAATTGCAATGTGCATAGAGGGAAAACAGCTGTCATCGGAAGAGCTTTCCGAGGTCTTTGATGGAGTACCTCTCAGAGGACTTAGTGGTATAACCTTTGTAATAGGGTCGAGCTGCGGACTTTCGGATAGAGTAAAAAAAGCCTGCGATATAAGACTCTCAATGTCGAAAATGACCTTTCCACACAGACTTGCAAGAGTTATGCTCCTTGAGCAAATTTATCGCGCACTTTCAATTTCCGGTGGTAGAAAATATCATAAATAAAAGTAGAATCCCGACAAAAGCTCATTGCTTTTTGCCGGGACTTATTTCTATTTGTCCTGCGCTGACAGCTATGGGAAGTGAAAAAGTCTTTATGCTTCCGTCTGTAAACTCAATACTGCACTTTTCGCCTGCCAGTGATTTTATTATTCCCTCGCCGTAAGATTTGTGAGTAATTACAGTACCTTCGCAGAAGGTAGAAAGCAGGGGGCTTTCTGCTAAAGAGGATATATCTGAGTATATGTTTGAGAGGGATTTTGAGGAAACAGAAGAACTTACACTATACCGCATAAGCTCACGAATGAATATAGATTTACGACAGAGAGTGCCGTCAAACTCCGTGGCGTATCTTATGATTTTTACATACTTTTTCGCTCTGGTTACCGCCACATAGAAAAGCCGTCTTTCTTCCTCAAGTATAGGTATTTCCTCTTTTGTACAGCGTTCCGGATTCTCAATTGACGGAAAATCTCCGTCTTTTGCATCAATTATATACACATTGTCATATTCAAGCCCTTTGCTTGAATGAACGGTTGATATAATAAGGCTGTTTTCTGAGGGCTGTTTCCCTTGAGTTACTGCCTTTTTAAGAAGACTTAGCTTTTCGTAAAGCTCCCGTTTTGTTCTGCACCCGGAGGCAAGGTCTGTGAGAATGTTGATTTTTGATTTTATGTCTTTTATACGGACATAAAGGAATTTTCCAAAGCAGGTATTGTCGCAAAGAATGTTTACTGTCATTAACGGAGTGAATTTCTTTGCCCGTTCCATAGCGTTACAAAGGAGCGTTGTACGATTGAATCTTTTATCGCCCGGAGCAATATAATTTTTCAAAGCCGTCGTGATTTGTGTGTTTCTTGAAATACGGCAGATGTTGTTAATATCCCTGTCCGTAAGACCGCAGCCAAGTCGCTTTGCAACCGATAAAAAGCTCTCTTTGCTGTTATCATAAACAACATCAAGAAGCAGAAGTATATCGTGTATGCCGGGGTTTTCAAAAAAGGGACTTTCTTTTTCGCGGTAGCAGTATTGTATGCCGGACTTTTCAAGTCTTGCAATAAGAGGAAGTGCTGAATCGTTATTTCTGAATAGTACCGCGGTTTTCTCACTGCTTTCCGGAACCTTTTCTGCAACGGAACAAAGTATATCATACTGGGATGCTCTGTCAGGGATATTTATAATCTCTATATCCTCACCGTCAGGCGCTTTTGTAAACATATGCTTTTTGTGCCTGTCTTTGTTGTTGGAAATAAGATTGGACGCTCTTTTCAGGATTTTTCCGGTGCTGCGGAAGTTCTCCTCAAGGAAAAGGACCTTTGTATTACTGTAATTCTTTTCAAAGTCAAGAAGTGCCTTTGGGTACGCTGCACGAAATCCGTATATACTCTGGTCTTCGTCGCCTACCATAAAGAGATTCCCGTCTGCAAGGAGCGATATTATACTGTGCTGGATTTTTGATGTGTCCTGTGCCTCGTCAACATTTATATATCTGTATTTTCTTCTGAAATAATCAAGGATGTCCGGTTGTGTACGAAGTATCTTTAGGGCAAATTCAAGCTGGTCATCGTAGTCCATAAGACCCAGTCGTTTCTTTTCAGCGGTGTATTCACCCATTATTTTCACCAAATCATACTTTTCATCGGATATTTCCAAAATTTCATTTTCGCAAAGCATCATATTTCTGGCATAGGTGATGTTCTTTTTTAGCTCATTTATAACCCCTGCCTCCGGATACTGTCCGCATAACTTTATATAAATTGCGGTGAGAAGTTTGCTCATACTCTGTTCGTCTGATATAAGGTTGAACGGTGTTGTGCCGCGCGCTTTTGCGTATTGGTTGATGATTATAGCACATATTCCGTGAATTGTCCTGAACTGCGGAACAAGGGTATCGCCAAAATATGAAATATATCTTTGCTTCATATCCCGGCAGGCGGAAACGTTGTATGTAAGGGTAAGTACAGAACTGTGCGGGATACCAAGGCAATAAAACATATATCCAAGGCGTGAAACAATAACCGTGGTTTTTCCGCTTCCCGGCACTGCAAGAAGAAGTGTGTTACCCTCTGTCCGTTTTACTGCCTCTTCCTGCTGCGCAGTAAGGGATATTTTAAATTTTTCCGTATATTCTCTGAATGTCATAGTTCTCCCAAGTGTTCTATTGTGGATAAAATAAATGTTTTCAGGCAAAGCGAAAGTTATGCTTTAAACTATGCTCGGTACATAAAACACAAAAAGAGGGATTTTCCCTCTTTTTTCGATTTGCTTTCACAAGAAGTCTGTTTTGTTTCTGCGGTTTCGGCTTTCTGTAATCAGCCTATTTTTTGAATTGTGATTTTTCTCTCGTTTTCCGAAAGTCTTTCAAAGGTGACATCGTACCTGTTCTCCGGAAGATCATCCGGTATCATCTCGCACCATTCGGCAGCAACAATGCCCGGTCGTTCAAGATATTCATAGAAACCTGTTGAGTAGAGGTCGTCGCTGTCCTTAATTCTGTACATATCAAAGTGATATATGTTAAGATTACCGATATACTCATTTACAAGGGCAAAGGTGGGGCTTGTCACTCTCACATCGGGACACAGAACAGAGGCAAGGCCTCTGACAAAGTTTGTTTTTCCCATACCAAGCCCCCCGAAGAAAGCAATAAAATCTCCGGATTTCAGATTTTTTGCAAGACCTTTTGCAATTTCCTCGGTTTCCAAGGGTGAGTAGGATATATATGTTTTGGTTGTCATTATAATTTTCCTTTAGGCAATTTACGGAGATATTATACCGCTTTTGTTTGTTTTTGTCAATAACGGATTTGGCAAAGAAATTACCGATTATTCCGAAAATGTTAAAAAATATATGTTATAATAACACAACGCACCTGTCAAGGCAATCGCGCAAAAGGCAGAAATGCCGGAGTGAGGAAAGTCCGTGCTTCACAGAGCAGGATAACGGATAACGTCCGCCGGAGGCGACTCCCGGGAGAGTGCAACAGAGATATACCGGCGATGGGCCGCAAGGTCACAGCCAAGGATGGAAAGGCGAGGTAAGAGCTCACCGGGTTCCGTGGTAACACGGGACTCCTGTAAACCCTATCTGAAGCAACGCAATAAGGCACGCAGAAATGCAGGACTGGCTCGGTCCGCCGTAAGCGGCAGAGAATTTCATAGTAATATGAAAGCAAGATAGATGATTGCCATAAACAGAACACGGCTTATTGACAGATGCGTAGTTAAAAAATAACGGTTGTAAAACAAGGTTTTACAGCCGTTTTTCGTTATGCAACAAAGACAGTCACCGTTTTTGGTGACTGTCTTTATATATTTATATCAGTTATTTTTTAAGCCCCAGTTTTTCGGCGGATTCATCACGCATTTTGTACTTTAATATTTTTCCTGCCGCATTCATCGGGAACTCATTTACAAACATAAAGTATTTCGGTACTTTGTGTCTTGCAATAGATGCGTTACCAAATTCACGCATTTCGTTTTCGTCAGAGGTTTCACCTTTGTGAAGAATAATCCACGCACAGCATTCCTCACCGTATCTTTCATCCGGAACACCGACCACCTGAACATCACGAACCTTGGGATTTGTAAGGTAAAATTCTTCAATTTCACGGGGATAAAGGTTTTCACCACCACGGATAATCATATCCTTTAATCTTCCGGTTACTTTGTAATAACCGTCAGGTGTTCTCATACAAATGTCTCCGGAATGAAGCCAACCGTCTTTGTCTATCGCCTGAGCAGTTGCCTCCGGCATTTTGTAATAGCCCTTCATTATGTTAAATCCACGGGCAACAAATTCACCGCTTTCGCCGTCAGGAAGCTCATCACCTGTCTCCGGGTCAATAATCTTACATTCAACTCCTGGAAAGGCACTACCGACTGTTTCAACTCTGTGGTCAAGGTCTTCGTTAACCTCACCCATAGTACAGCCGGGAGAGGCTTCTGTCTGACCGTAAACAGAGATTATTTCACGCATATTCATTTCGACAGAGGCACGACGCATTAAATCTGCAGGGCAGTTTGCACCAGCCATAATACCTGTTCTCATATATGAAAAGTCTGTTTTTGCAAAATCCGGATGACCGAACATCGCAATAAACATTGTCGGAACACCGTTAAAGCAGGTGATTCTCTCGTCGTTTACGCAGGCAAGAGATGATTTCGGTGAGAAATAGGGAATAGGGCAAAGGGTACCGCCGTGTGTCATCATAGATGTCATAGAAAGTACCATACCGAAACAATGGAACATAGGAACCTGAATCATCATACGGTCTGCCGTTGACAAATCCATTCTGTCACCGATTGTCTTGCCATTGTTAACAATGTTTCTGTGTGTGAGCATAACACCTTTAGGGAATCCTGTTGTGCCGGAGGTGTACTGCATATTACATACATCGTCGGGCTTTACAAGTGATGCACGGCGTCTTACTTCTTCTCTCGGAACAAGTGAAGAACGGGAGAGCATCTCGCTGTATGTCAAACAGCCGTTCATTGAAAATCCGACAGTTACAACATTGCGGAGGAAAGGAAGCTTCTTTGAATACAGGGGTTTTCCGGGCTCAAGTGTTTCAAGTTCAGGACAAAGCTCTTTTATTATTTCTTTGTAGTTTATGTCCTTACAGTACTCAATCATAACAAGAGTATGTGTGTCAGACTGCTTTAAGAGATATTCGATTTCGTGAATTTTGTAGGCTGTGTTGACAGTAACAAGAACAGCACCGATTTTTGTTGTTGCCCAGAAAGTAATAAACCATTCGGGTACATTTGTTGCCCAGACAGCAACGTGGTCGCCTGCCTTTACGCCTAAAGATATAAGCGCAGCGGCACATTCATCAACATCACGCCTGAACTGCTCGTAGGTTCTTGTGTAGTCAAGAGTCGGGTACTTAAAAGCATACTGGTCGGGGTAATTTTCCACCATTGTGTCAAGTACATCCGAGAAGGTCGCATCAATAACATCGTACTTCTTCCATACAAATGTACCTGTCTTATCTCTGTTGTAGTATGCTTTGTCAAAGGACTTTTTCTCACGGTTAAGTGTTGAAATATAATTTGCAAAGTGTGTCAAAACTATATCTGCATCGTTTATTTCCTCGTTCCACGCAGCACAGATATATCCTTCGTAATTGAGAGAGGAAAGAGCACCTATAAGCTTTTCCACATCAAGCTCACCCTCACCGATAAGAACGGTCTTTCCGTCCTTCATATCGCCAAGACGAACATACTTTATATATGCACCAAGGGTTTTTATGGTTGACTCTGAGGATTCTCCCGCACCGAAATGAGTACCTCTTACATTCCAGGAAACTCCGATCACAGCGGAGGAGAAGTGGTTGATTATGTCAATTACCTTTTCTGTGTTTGAAAGAGCCTTGACTGTTTCAAAAAGAATGTTTACATCAAGGGCTTCCGCTTTTTTAACAGCAGGCAAAAGCTTTTCGTCAAGAGCCTCAAAGGAAGATTCATTGTTAATGTGTACAATGATGTTTGATATGCCGGAGGTAGCAGCCATAGTAACATATTTGACAATCAACTCTGCCGTTGTATTCTCGCTGTCAACACTGTCAGGCATACGGAGCGCAGATACTGCAAGATTTCTGTTTACAAGCTTTCTCTTTGCATCAGCTATTCTGTCACGCCTTAAAATGCTGTCGTGATGGTTGCTTCTTTCTTTGAGGGCGTCGTATATTTCAAAGCCCTCAAAACCGTAGTCAAAGGCATAGCGACAGGTATCAAGAAAGGTTGCACGGCATACATTCTTGGTTGAAAATACTATTTTCATATTATGCCTCCTCGAACACAATCTTGTTAAGTGCATTTATATATGCTCTGATACTTGCCGCAACAATATCGGTTGAAGTTCCGTTGCCGGAATAAAGCTTTCCGTTGTTGCGAAGTCTGACAAGTGCAGAGCCAAGCGCCTCTTTACCTTCGGTTACAGACTGAACCTGAAAATCATCAAGCTCATAGTGATGACCGATGCATTGTTCGATAGCACGGAATGCTGAGTCGATAGGGCCGTCACCGCTTGCAACACCGCATATAATCTCATCGTTGCACTTGAGGGTAACCTGCGACATTGAGCTTGCAACATTACTGCTTGTTGTTGTATAGCTTTCAAAATGATATGTTGAAGGAGCCTGCATAGCGGAGCTTGCAATCAGTGCCTCAAATTCCTTCGCACCTACAGCGCCTTTCTTCTCACATACCTGCATAAGTGCCTTGTGCACACTTCCGATATCCGAATCAGAAAGATCATAGCCGAGAACCTCACAGGCTCTTGCAATCTGTTCCATAGTTGAATCTGAATCAAGTAAGATTTTTTTCTTTGCACTTACCTGCACTTCGTTCTCGTATACTTCGTGACTGATGCTTGAGAGCATATCGTCAATTCTTGAATGGATTTTAGTGTTGTTAAGCTCAAGTCTTGCGTCTATCTGAGCTCCGCAGGCATTTACAGCGTCGGAAATTTCTCCGGTCAAAAGAGCATCCTTTCCTACCATAGCACACTTAATACCGCAAGCACCCTTTGAAATTGCCGCAAACGCCGATGCAACACCCATATTAATACGGTCAGAAACCTGAACATATACGGGAATGCTTACAGCATCCGCTACCTTTGTAACCAACTCTGCAATATCTTCGGGAGTTGATGCGCCTGCATTGTCGCATACAGTAATAATGCCTGCGCCACATGTTTCCGCTTCTTTCGCAGCAGAAATAAGGAAGTCGATGTCTGCTCTTGTTGCATCAAGAGCTGAAAATTCCACATCGTTACAATATGTTTTGGCTTCGGTTATAAGATCCTTAATTTTTTCAAGCATTACCGCCTGTTTTACGTGGTAGGTATATTCCATCTGGATTGTTGATACAGGAAGCTCAATCTGAAGACGGGGCTTCTTTGCGTCCTTGATACATTCCCATGCAGCTGCAACATCCTCTTTACTAAAACCAACCGGAATTGCAAGAGTTGCATTTTTGATGTTCTGTGCTATTGTTTTATATATAATTGTATCTTCACGGATATTTCTGACAGCCGGTAGCTCTACAGTGTCCGTACCAAGCAGGTCAGCGCAGTTTGCTATAGCTGATTTTTCACGGAAAAGCAGAGAAATTTCACGTTCCTCTGAAAGCTTTTTAAGTGTGATGTCTGAAATGTTGATTTTTCTCATATCTAAAACCCCTTTCAAAATATCGTATTATAAATACAGGATTATTGTTAATAAAAAAACGCTTCCGCCTCTTTACTTTTCCAAAGAGACGAAAACGTAAAAAATCACTGTTTCCGCGGTACCACTCTTCTTCATCCGAAAAGGATGCGCTTTAGATGCCAATACATCTTAACTCTGTTACGGGAGTTCCCGTCTACCCCTACTTTCGGTTCGCGGCAGCCACTCCTCGGTGAGTTCAGTAAAGCCTTCCCAATGCCTCGCACCGCCCGGCATCTCTCTTATGGCGAAAGTTTTTACATACTATTCCGAATCATCGCGTTTGAAATTACGAATTATTTTAACATATGAAAAGCAATTTGTCAAGAGTTTTTTTGAAAACAAATCTATAGTTTACGAACAGGCAATACCGCACGATGCTTTTGAAAGTTTTTCTCATAATAGCAAAGATCTCATATAGAAAGTGTGGCAATTTCTTCCTTCTTTACTATGCTTTTTACCTTTCCAAAAATTGACAAACTTCTTCAGGGAATAGTGAGTGCTGAACAGGTAATAAGTAAAATCAATAAAATTCTTTAATTTTTATCACCGATAGTATTATATATCGCAAGAACATAGTAATTACATTTATTAATTATTCATCAGAAAAGCGCATTTTCTATACATTATTTATTAAAAACCTTGTCACGAAACAAAGGATGAATATTCAACAATGTAAAATACAAAAAATATCCTGTCTTTTGGCGGTGTTTTTTGCGAAGTAGGGACAAACCGAACTAAAAGCAACCGGCATTGAAGGCTATGTCTCCAAAGGTCGAAAAGAGACAAAGCGGAAAAATGTGTCATACAGAGACACCTTTCTGATAGTTCTGAAAGACAAAATTTGAAAAAGATTTATTTGTATAGTTAAAGGGACTGGTGGTAAAATATAGGTATCAAACCGGAAAAGGAGTTATTAATATGACAATAACAAGAGAACTTATTGAAAAATTTAAGCATTATCTTATTGAGGAAGAAAAATCCCCGGCTACACTCGAAAAGTATATTCGTGACGTAACCGTGTTTTTCACTTGGCTTGCAGACTGTGAGGTTGATAAAATCGCTGTACTTCGTTATAAGGAGTACCTGGTTATGAATTATGCTCCTGCCTCTGTAAATTCGGTGCTTTCGTCGCTTAATAGTTTCTTTGAATATAACGAGTGGCACTGCCTGAAGGTCAAGCTGCTCAAAATACAAAGGCAAATTTTTGCTGAACGGAGCAAGGAACTTTCAAAGGCTGAGTATGAAAGATTGCTTAATGCTGCAAAGGATAAAAAGAACGAAAGACTTTATTATCTAATGCAGACAATCTGCAGTAGCGGAATCAGAGTATCTGAACTTTCTGCAATTACGGTTGAAGCTGTAAAAGCAAGACAAGCAACAATCAAATGTAAGGGCAAAATGAGAGTGGTGATTTTACCAAAAGAGCTGTGTAAGCTTCTTTCTGAATATGCAAAAAGGCAAAAAATAACAAGTGGCTCTGTGTTTGTTACAAGAACAGGAAAGCCACTTGACAGAAGCACAATATGGAAAATGATGAAATCTCTTTGCGATAGTGCGGGAGTTGACAGAAAAAAAGTGTTTCCTCACAATCTCCGCCATTTATTCGCCAGAACATTTTATTCTATTCAGAAGGATATAGTTCGTCTTGCCGATATACTTGGACATTCAAGCATCAATACAACACGTATTTATACAATGGAGACCGGCGACGTTCACCGCCGACAGATTCAGAAGCTTGGGTTATTAAAGCTATAAATTATTACAACATAATCGAAATTATGTAGGAATTATAAAGCAAATACATATTTTGTAGCTTGTATATTTTACAACTTTCAGAACGATTTGTCAACAATTTTAAACAAAAATTAGAAATTTCGTCACATTGCAAAAAAATAGGCATAGCATATTAGACCGGTTTAACAAAATTTTGTAATATCCGGTCTTAAAGCTGCGCCCATTTTTACCCATTTTAATAATATATTATCAATTTTGGCAAATAAATTCTATGGAGCGTTCATATTATACAACATAATTTCGATTATGTAAAACATCAAAATTTATAAACGGGGATTTTGGGGATTTATGATGGCGGTGTATAGGTTGTAAGCATTGGAAAGCTGATAACCAAAACGGCACAAAATTAGTATTCATACTACCCATAAAGTAAGGTATAAAAAGGATGGTAA
>JAFWWX010000164.1 GCA_017517985.1 Clostridia bacterium
GGTGAAAGGAAATATTTTTTCTTTCATTTGCTCTTTGAAAACTGAATACCCAACAACGAATACATTAGCAATAATTCGAGCAGGTTGCGAATGCGCCAAGACTACCTGTGAAGGACAAGCCTTCATAAAACGGATCGCCGAGATAAGGTACGAGCGTGTACCCATTTAGCAACACTACGGAAAATGACTTCCCGTACTTGCCAAGACGATTATTGCCTATAATGATACTCCCGTATAGTCGAGGTTAGGTCCCAGAGTACGGCCCGGGCGCTGCCGGGGAGGTGAGAGTCCTGTGATACTTTAAGTCAAAGTAGTTCGTGTGATTGCCCGTAAGTCAGGGGACAGGAACAATACTGATTAGTAATAATATTAGCAACAATAAATGAAATATAAACAGATGCAGGGCGGTGTATGCCGCCTTGCTTCTGCTTATTTGTTTGGAGGATAGAATATGAATAACGATGAATTTAAAAACCAGACGAAATATTTATATTGCATTTTGAAAGAATTGCCGGAAGCAGTAAAAAAATTTGGTTTAACTGAAGAGCAGACTAATGAGGTGAAAAAGAAGCTTCAAGAGAAGTTTGGTGCTGTAGTTGCCTTTTATTAGGTTTGATACATTTTACCGCTTTTTTTTTATTGGGTTTGGTGATAGACTTTTAACAATAAATGTGGTAGTGTTTGATTAACCTAATAGAAAGGAGATGAAAAAATGGCTGAATTGCATGTAATAGCACCGACAACAATACCTGATACACAAAAACTCCGTGTAGGTGCATATGTCAGAGTAAGTACAGACAGTGAGGATCAGGAAAATTCCTTCCTTACTCAATACGATTTCTACTCACAATTCATTCAATCAAAAAGCGAATGGGAATTCGTAGACATGTATGCCGATGAAGGAATTACAGGTACAGAAATGAAAAAAAGAGATGACTTTAACAGAATGGTCGAAGATTGTCAGGAAGGCAGATTGGACCTTATACTTACAAAGTCGATATCGAGATTCGCAAGAAACACATACGATTGCATAAGCACGGTACGAGAGTTGAAAAAGTATGGTACGAATGTCTTCTTCGAAAAGGAAGGCATTGACACAAGAAAAATGAGTTCTGAAGTAGAACTTACGATGCTGAGTTCATTCGCTCAGGAAGAATCAATATCAATATCAAAGAATGTAACAGTCGGAATCACACATAGAATGATGGATGGAACTTATGTCTATTCAAAAGTGGGATACGGATTCCGAAAAGAAGGAACAAAAATAGTTGTACATGAAGAAGAAGCAAAATATGTAAGATTGATGTTTGAAATGTGCATTCAAGGGAAGACCATATACGAAATAAGAGATGAACTGATAAGAATAGGTGCCAGAAAAACCGATGGTACAACTGATTGGAAAGAAAGTGCTGTCAAGTTCATAATAAAGAATAGAATGTATATGGGCGATGCACTCCTTCGAAAAACCTATAGCGAAGGATTCCCGTTCAAAAGAAAAAACAACTATGGTCAAAGAGACCAATTCTACATTACTGATTATTGCCCTGCAATAGTAAGCAGGGAAATTTTTGCACAGGCAAATCAAGTAATGAAACTCAGAAAAATAAGTAGTGCAGAGAATAGATACGATGGCTTATTCAAAAGAATGGTCTTCTGCAGTATGTGCGGAGAATCAATGAAGAGAACGGAGTACAACAGTGGATGGAATTGCCATAACCATTCTGGAAGAGGAAAAAATTCCATAACCGATGAAATGATAAGACAGGGATTCATAGCTTGCTACAATAAGCTATACCTCAACCGTGACAATGTACTGACTCCAGTCATAAATCTCGCACAAGAATATAAATCATGGCAAAGCCGAACAAATTATAAATTAGAGGAAATTAAAAACAGAATAGCGCAAATTACAGAGCAGGTTCTAATCATCAAAAAACTTGAAGCACAAGGATGTATGGAACCTGCTATTTATATGCAAAAAAGTACCGAGTTAAACAAAGAAATCACGCAACTCAAGATGGAAAAGAAATATCTGACAGGAAATAACGAATGTGACAGACTTATAAAACACACGACATCGCTCCTCAGAATACTTGAAACCGCAGGACCGATAGCAGAATTCGATGAAGGAATGTTCAAAGCTATGGTTGCAAAAATATGGAATTCAGAAGATGAAATCACATACGAACTCATAAATGGAACGAACCTGAAAATAAAAAAGGAAGAGGTGTAGAGTATGCGAAGAACCGCAAAATTCGGATATACGGTAGAAAGCACAGGTGTAGAGATTGTTGAGGTAGAAGCTGCCTTGATTGTAGGACTATACAGCGAATATCTTGAAGGAAAACTGTCAACATGTAAGCTTGCAAAGAAACTCAATGAACAAGAAATAAAATACTATGAAAATGGAAATGAGTGGAATACCAAGGCAGTATCCCGTGTCCTTAAAGACAAAAGTTATACAGGCGAAGGTGATTATCCGCAGATAGTAGATGAAGAAACTTACCGAAGAGTACAGGACCTACTTGCTTCAAGAGCGCATCACATTGCGGAAGGTGAAGGACCATATGCAGAGGTGTTCAAAGCGAAAATGAGATGCCCGGTATGCGGAAGTCCCATAAAAAGAAATGCATGGCAAAAGGGTAATAACGAAAAGATAATCATGCGATGCTCAAACAAGGAATGTGAGGGTTTCAAGGTCCTAACAAAACAAATGGACATCGAAGAATATATCAAGAGCATCTTCGTAAGGGCTATCGAAGATGAAGGAATCTTAGAACCACCGACACCAGAGCCAACTGATATATCCAGAGACAAAGAGATGATAAAAATGACCAACGAACTGAGATTTAAAATGCAAAATCAGGATATAACAGAAACAGACATAATAAAAGGCATAAATGAAATTGCATCTGAGAGGTTCAGTGCATGCTCATCCAGTGACAATACAGAAAGAACAAAACTAATAAAAGAAAAGATTATCAGCAGTAAAGGTCAGTCAAGAATTAAGGCTGAAACAATAGGGGAGGTAGTCCAAAGAATACTGCTTGCACCAGACCAAACAGTAGTCGTCAGACTTCAAAATGGAATGGAATTCACGGAAAGGATAGTGTAACTTATGAATGTAACGACTCAACGAATGCCAAAAGTAGAAATCATACCTGCATCAATATTTGGAAATGCTGTATCAAAAAGAAAAAAACTGAGAGTAGCAGCATACTGCAGAGTTAGTACTGATGAAGACGATCAATTACAGAGCTACGAAAATCAGGTTAGGCACTATACGGCGGAAATTGAGAAGAATCCTGAATGGGTTAATGTAGGCATCTTTGCTGATGAAGGTATCACAGGAGTGATGACCAAAAAAAGAGATGAATTCAACAAGATGATAGACCTATGCAGAGCAGGAAAGATTGACCGAATCCTAACAAAAGCAACATCGAGATTCGCAAGAAACACCTTAGACAGTCTTAAATATATAAGAGAATTAAAAGGACTTGGGATATCAATATACTTCGAAAAAGAAAATATTGATACTCTTAAAATGGATAGCGAAACGATAATAACGGTATACAGTGCATTCGCACAGGCAGAAAGTGAGTCGATAAGCGGTAACATCAAAATAGGAAAAAGGCATAAATATAAAGCCGGAGATGTTCCGATGATGTATGGTAATATCCTTGGCTACAAAAAAGGTGCAGACGGCAAACCGGAAATTGTACCCGAAGAAGCTACAACGATACGGTTCATATACGATGCATATCTTGACGGTAACGGATATCTACAGATAGCCAGAATGCTTGAAGAAAAGGGTTACAAAACAAAAAGAGGAAATACCGACTGGAGAACAAGTGCCATAAAGGGTATATTAACAAACGAAAAATACAAGGGCGATGTAA
>JAFWWX010000043.1 GCA_017517985.1 Clostridia bacterium
ATGATATGCACCCCAAAAGTTAGACACTTTTGGAGGTGCATATTTTATGGGTAAAACAGGTAGAAAAAACAAAACATACTCGCCAGAATTCAAAATATCTGTTATAATGGATATGCGAGAACACAAATTAGGGTACAATGAAACAATTCGTAAATATTGGAGCGATGGACTTGTATCAAATCATTTTCGACAGATTAAGTTGTGGGAACGCATATTCTTGGAAGAAGGAGCCGAAGGTCTAATGAAAGAAAGACGAGGCAGAGCTTGTAAAGCAAGTGGAACGAGAAAAGGTCGCCCACCTAAACTTGACAAAAAGGTTGAAGAAGATTTAATTGCAGAGAATCAGCGTCTTAGAATGGAGATAGACTACTTAAAAAAACTGAGTGCCTTAGTTCTTGCGGAAGAGCGAAAGAACGGCAAAAAGCGTTGATTATCGCTGAATTAAGGCAGTTGTATCCGCTTAAAGATTTGTTGAAAATGTCGGGGATTGCAAGAAGTACATTTTACTATTATCTGAAATCAAAAGATATCGACAAATACAAAGAAGTTAAAGTTGATATACTTGACATATTTAATCAAAACAAAGGTAGATACGGTTATCGTAGAATTTTATCTGTACTGAAACAAAAAGGATATACAATCAACCATAAAACAGTATTGAAACTTATGAGCGAACTTAGTATCAAGGGAAAACAACGGAAAAATGGCAAATATCATTCATACAAAGGTGAAGTTGGTAAAGTTGCAGATAATTTACTAAAAAGGAATTTTACTGCAACAAAACCATTTGAGAAACTTACTACCGATGTAACTGAATTCAAAGTTTGTGATGAAAAGATATATTTATCACCCGTAATGGATTTATACAATCGTGAAATTGTATCATATTCTATTTCGTTAAGACCAAATCTATGTCAAATTAGAGAAATGCTTGGAGGTTTATTCAAAAAGCTTCCATCCGATGCAAAACCATTGTTTCATTCTGATCAAGGTTGGCAATACCAACATGCAGAATATCAACGGCTGCTATCAGAGCACAATATTACTCAAAGTATGTCGAGAAAAGGTAACTGTATGGATAATGGAGCTATGGAAAATTTTTTTGGTAGATTAAAGGTTGAAATGTTTTATGGCGAAAAATTTGAAAGTGTTAACGCTTTCATTAAAGAACTAAAAGGATATATTGATTACTACAACAACGAAAGAATTTCTTTAAAACTAAAAGGAATGAGTCCGGTACAATACCGAACTCATTCACAAGCAAGTTAATATTTAATTTTGTCTAAACTTTGGGGTTCACTTCATAAGTGATTACTGTCTTTTTAATATGTTCTGTATAATCCTTGGAAAATTTTAATTATGTTCCAGTGTTGAAACATCAATTTCGCATATTTCTCTTTTGACGTTGCGTGTAGAGTCAAAGGAAATTTTATCACCTTTAACATTCCAACGGTTATGAAGGTCACATCTTATATCACCTATGGGTTCTTGCCATGTATAGTCTTTTAAGATTATTTCACATTCATCTGTTACTGTGTCGTAAAGGTAAATGTGTCTGCAATGGTCAGGGCGTGGGTAACCGTCACCTATAAAATATCTTTGATTTGGTGAATACAGGCAATGAATGTCATTAAAGGTTTCGCCGTGAACTTTTTTGTCAAATGTAAGGTCAGGGTCTGCATAGGTTGTGTAATTATGTGACAAATCATCAAGAAGATGAACACCGCGTATATCGTCACATTCGCAGTAAAACATAACCTGACTGTCATTTTTCCAGTGATAGTGCGAAACAAATCCATTGTGTATAAGCTCGTACATATTACCTTCAAGGTCGGAAGTTATAAGCGTTGTAAGCCATGTTTTTGCAGTAGGCTCCTGGAAGTTCCGAAGCAGGAACAAAAATCTGTTGGCTGAGGGGTTGAATGTTATATGATTAATAACAAATTTCTTGTCGGGAAACATTTCGTTGGGAAACTGTTTTAAACAATCTGCAATTGATAAAATCAGTTTGCTTTTGCCTGTTTCCATATCTACAAGGTATACGCCGTCGTCATCGGGCTGAGGAACATCATACCATTTGTCTTTAACATCGGAATATCCGTAGCCGGGGCGGAAGTCGTAAATTCTGTTGAAGTTTACGGCAAGTCCAAGCTTACCGTCAAGGGATACATTTGCACAGGCACGGTCTGTATATCTTTTTTTACCTGTTTTTAGATTGTGTATACAGGTTTGGTAGTCATATTCACCACCACGCACATTATAAAAAACCTCATCGTAATTTGCTTTGTTGTAGCTCATCAGTGCACCCTGCTGGAAATTCCACGCAGTAGTTTCCGCAAACTTTGTAAACTCCTTCGTTTCAAGGTCAATGTAGCCAAGCTCACAAACATCGTCCTTTGTTGGAAGTCTGTCCATAAATTTTACTCTGTTTGCAAGGTGGTATTTACCGTTTTCATGGTACGCATTAAGGTCGTAATAACCAAAAAAGTAATAATATCCGTCATCGGGACTTATAACCCTTACAGGGAATTTTGCATCTAAGCAT
>JAFWWX010000165.1 GCA_017517985.1 Clostridia bacterium
AACATCGTATGAATGTCCGGATTTACATTTTAATGTTTTTTCCTCGTTAATAAGTGCTCCCCTGCATTTGGGACAAATTAATATTCTTGTCATTGTAACTTTCCCGAATAATTTTTTATAAATTTTACCACAAAAATATTAATATATCAATATGTTTTTATTGATAGTTGAAATTTTAATTATTATATGGTAATATTATAATAGATTCTTATTGAAAGGAATTGACAAGATGAACAAAGAGCAGGTTGAGAAAAAAATAGTAGAATTAAGAGAATCTATAATTTACCACAGAAACAGATATTATAACGACGATGCCCCTGAAATTTCAGATTTTGAGTTTGATGCAATGATGAGAGATTTGCAAAAGCTTGAGGCTGAATATCCGGAGTTCGATAATATCAATTCACCTTCAAAAACAGTTGGAGGAAAGGCATCGGAAAAATTTGAAAAGATTGTGCATAGAGTCCCCTTGCAAAGTCTTAATGATGTGTTTTCCTATGATGAGCTTTTGGATTTTTTAGATAAAACAAGAAGAAATTTAAATAACGCAAAAACAGAGTTTGCTGTTGAATATAAAATTGATGGTCTTTCGGTATCGCTTGAATATGAAAATGGAGTTTTCGTACGTGGTGCAACAAGAGGAGACGGACAAACCGGTGAAAACATTACGGAAAATCTTCGAACAATAAAAGATATACCTCAAATTCTTAATGAGCCTGTTCCCTATTTATGTGTAAGAGGCGAAGTTTATATGCCTAAAAAAGTCTTCGAAAGGCTTAACGATGAACGAGAACTTCAGGGTCAACCACTGCTTGCAAATCCCAGAAATGCTGCAGCAGGTTCTCTTCGTCAACTTGACGCAAATGTCACAGCATCAAGAGAACTCTCAATATTTGTTTTTAATATTCAAACTGGCGTGGGAATACCTTCACTTTCTTCACACCGCGAAAGTCTTATATATCTTCAACAGCAGGGATTTAAGATTTCTCCGTCCGTTAATACTTTTATCAATGATGCTGACATTATAAATGAAGTTGAATCTTTTAATCAGAATCGTGAAAATCTTGAATTTGACATCGATGGTGCAGTTATTAAGGTGGACGATTTCGAAGAAAGAAAAATACTGGGTGAAACATCAAATGCTCCTAAATGGGCAGCAGCATACAAATACCCACCTGAGGAAAAAGAAACAAAACTTTTATCCATTGAAATTAATGTAGGTCGTACAGGAGTACTTACTCCTTATGCTGTACTTGAAACGGTTCGTCTCGCAGGAACCAATGTATCAAAGGCAACACTTCATAACTCCGACTTTATTCGTGAAAAAAATATTATGGTGGGAGATAGTGTAATTGTCAGAAAAGCAGGAGATATAATTCCTGAAATTCTACGCTCATTGCCTGAAAGAAGAACCGGAACAGAAAAAGAATTTGTTATGCCGTCAGAATGTCCTGCGTGCGGTTCTCCCATTGTAAGAAAAGATGGAGAGGCTGCATACAGATGTACTGATTCCTCATGCCCCGCTCAACTTACACGACGGCTTATTCACTTTGCATCCCGTGATGCTATGAATATCGACGGATGCGGTGAGGCACAGATAACACAGCTTGTCGATAATGGAATAATATCTTGTGCTGCGGATATATATTATGTTACAAAAGAACAGTTATTAACTCTTGATAGAATGGGAGAAAAATCTGCAGACAATTTGCTCTCTGCAATTGAAAAATCAAAGAGCTCCGGACTTGCAAGACTTATCTTCGCACTTGGTATACGTCATATCGGCAAAACGGCAGGCGAAACACTTGCATCGTATTTCGGAAATATTGATGCGCTTATTTCAGCTACAAAGGAAGAGCTTTGTGAGGTTGAAGACCTGGGGTTAGTATGTGCAGACAGCATTATTGAATATTTTTCAAACAGTGATAATATTAAGAACATTGAGCAGCTGAAAAATGCCGGTGTTATTATGAATTCAGTTAAAGTTACAAACGGTAACTCGCTTGAAGGACTTACATTTGTAATAACCGGTACATTACCCGGTATGTCAAGAGATGAGGCATCTGAAATGATTTCATCCTATGGAGGAAAGGTTTCTTCATCTGTCTCTAAAAAAACAAGTTATCTCCTTGCAGGCGCCGACGGCGGGAGCAAGCTTGATAAAGCAAAAAAGTTGGATATACCGATAATATCGCTTGATGATTTAAAAAATATGATTGCTGAATAATAATTACAAATAAAAATTTATATACAAAAAATTAACTGTCTCACGCAACAATGTGAGACAGTTTTTTATCAAATATTTAATAATTGTTCCTTAAAAATTCTCTTGGATCAATATATTCACCATTGCTCTTCAAAGATAAGTGAAGATGTGATACCTCTGCACACTCAAGTGATGCACTGTTCCCAATTCCACCTATAACCTGTCCAAGCTCTACCTTCGTACCAGTTTTTATACCGGCAGGCAGTGTTTCTGAAAGGTTCATATAACTTGCTTCAAGACCGTTTCCGTGGTCTATTGTAATTGTATGACCATAAAATTCATCAAAATATATATCGGTTATAACTCCTGCGTTTATTGCTCTGACAGAGCTTCCCAGGTCCCCGGTTATATCAACTCCGTTGTGTGTTCTGTAATCACCCATTGTAACAGAATAAATAAGCTCATCATCAGAATATTCTTTATCTATATAACCGTCCGCAGGTTTTGCATAAACTCCGTAGGTTGCAGGTTCAGGTTCTGTAGGATATTCAACCCCTTCAGGCTCACCGCTAACAGTAACATCAGGGGTTTCAATAGTCTCTGACGAGACTTTTTCGACATCATTTGAAACATATGCATGATTATTAATTTGTGCGTTATCATTACCTTCATTGCCTTGCATAATGTCCGACATTGGTGTTGTGAAATTAAATAAATTATTATTTTTTAATTCATCATTATTCCCATTAGACATATTACTGTTTTCTTGTTTGAAAATTTTGTCACCCTGTGAATCCTGTTTAATATCGTAAGAAGGTTTTTTAATATCAATATCAGTTAATTCAAAATCTGTCTTTGGAATTTCATAGTCCTTACTGCCAATTATGCTGTTAACACCGTTAAGTGTTACTGTTACAACTGCAGCTGCAAGGGCTATGTATATGCCCCCGCTTACAATTTGTTTTTTTAATTTGTTTTTATCGAAACCTTTCATATTTTAACACCTCCGCAGTTATTTTCGCCATAATTAAAATATTTATGCAAAAATATGAGGATGATTTTAGATATCTAAAGACATATTTTTAAGCACTTTAATAAATTTTTTCGCTTGATAAAGAGTATTAGTATACCCAAGACTTATTCTAACAGCTCCATTTTCACCTGTATTTAAAGCTTTATGAGCAAGAGATGCACAGTGTATACCGCTTCTTGTGCAAATTCCATTGTCATTAAGATATGATGAAACTATATCTGAAGAAACTCCCGGAATATTAAATAGTATAATTGGTGTTTTTTTATTATAGTCACTGTATACTTTTGCACCAAAGCTATGAAGACTGTTGGAAATATACTGTTCAATCTCAGAACAATTCTCAATTATTTTTTCCATACCATAATTCTTGATAAAACGTATACCTTCTGTGAGACCACATATACCTACAGTATTAAGAGTTCCTGCTTCAAGCATTTCAGGTAGCTCGTCCCCCATTTGTGCAAGTTCTGAGACAAGCCCATTTCCACCCTGAATAATTGCTTTAGGATTTACTTCCAGCGAAAACACAGCAAATCCTGTTCCAGTGGGTCCATAAAGTCCCTTATGTCCTGCGCTGCAAAGTACATCGGGTTTTACTTCCTCAAAATCAAACTCTGCTTCACCAAGTAATTGTGAAGCGTCAACTATTAGGGTTATTCCTCTGTCTTTGCATATTTTCGATATTTCTTTTAGTGGAAGGATTCTACCACATATATTTGAGGCTGCTGTAATAACAGCCATTTTTGTATTTGGCCTTAATGACTTATTAAAGCTGTTAATAACAGATTTGTCGGAAAATGAGGACGCTTTAAATGTTGAAAATTCCATATTGTTTTCTTTGTTTTCACACAAATTATAAACAGGACGGTACACAGAATTATGCTCAAGGTCCGAAATTATAATATGACTATTCTTTTTTGCAAGTCCTTTTATTGAAAAATTAAGAGCATGGGTCGCATTCAGTGTAAAAACTACTCTTTCCGGGTGGTTGAAATTGAGAAATCTTGCAACCTCTTCCCTACATTCATATACGGCTTTTGATGCGTTTGCGGAAAGAATATGTCCGCTCCGTCCCGGATTACCACCGCATTCCTCAAAAGCACGAAAAGCCGCTTTTCTAACATTTTCCGGTTTTGGAAAACCGGTTGCGGCATTATCGAAATATATAAGATTATTATACATAAATTACCTTCACTATTTTGCCGCAGCCGGCATATTTTATTTAGAGTCGAGTATTTCTATTATTTTTATCCGTTCTTTTTCAACAGCATTTTTAGCTCTTATTACATCGGAATTTCTGATTTTTAACCCGTAGCCGCATCCATTAAGTGTACGGTCTTTTTTCAGCTTTTCAAGTTTAGATTTTATTCCTTCCTTATCAAAAATTCCTTGTGCTTTAAGAGCGTAAGTGATAGAGCTGAAAATCAAAATATTATATGCCATAACATACCGTCCAATATAGGGTTAACCCAAAATTATCAGCCACCGTTATAATTATATTCGTAAAAATAAACATTGTTCCAAAAATGAAAATGTCCGAAGGTATTATCCTTCGGACAAAATTTACTTATTTACAAATTCCATAAAGAAAATCTATCTGCATTTTTACAGAATCAGGGCCCGTACCGCCTTTCGAAATTCTTTTTGAAACGCAGGTTTCAAGTGATATTTCGTTATAAAGGTCATCTGAAAAATCTTCACAATGTTTTTTATACTCATCAAGAGACATTTCATCAAGAACAATTCCTTTTTCTATACACTCGCCAACTATCGTTCCAACAATCTTATATGCAGTTCTAAAAGGTATGTTCTTCTTTACAAGATAGTCTGCAAGGTCAGTTGCATTAATAAACCCTTTCTGTGCAGCTTTATACATATTCTCCTTCAATACCTTCATAGTATCAAGCATAGGGATATAAACTTCAAGACACTTTTTTACCGTTTCAACACTGTCAAAAATCTGCTCTTTGTCCTCCTGCATATCTTTGTTATATGCAAGCGGGAGACCTTTTAACATTGTGAGTGTCGCAATAAGGTTTCCGTATACTCTGCCGGTCTTTCCTCTTACAAGCTCAGCCATATCGGAATTCTTTTTTTGAGGCATTATGCTTGAACCTGTTGTAAATGAATCATCAAGTTCAACAAATTTAAATTCCCAGCTTGACCAGAGTATAATCTCCTCAGAAAGTCTTGAAAGATGCATCATGAGAGTTGCAAATGCCGACTGAAGCTCAACACAGAAATCTCTGTCAGATACACCGTCAATGGAGTTTAGCGTTACCCCGTTAAAAAGCAATGTTTCAGCAACCATATCACGGTCTGTATTGTATGTTGTTCCGGCAAGGGCACAAGAACCGAGAGGAGATTTGTTCATTCTTTTCAAGGCATCCTCAAGTCTTGTTATATCTCTTTCAAACATCATGCCATATGCGAGAATCTGGTGAGAAAAAACAATAGGCTGTGCACGCTGAAGATGTGTGTATCCGGGCATAATCGCATCGGAGTTTTCTTTAGCAAGTTTTATTATTGCACCGATAAGCTTCTTTAAAAGAGAAACAATGTCGTTTGTTTCGTCACGCAGATACATACGAATATCAAGAGCTACTTGGTCATTTCTGCTTCTTGCA
>JAFWWX010000166.1 GCA_017517985.1 Clostridia bacterium
CTGCGAGCTGTCATTGAACAAGCTATCCATTACTTCAATTACGAACGTCCTGTTCGTAAACTAAAAGGAAAACCACCAGTCCTGTATAGAACAGAACTGGTGGCATAGGAATTTTGTGTCTACTAACTATTGACTACTTCACATTTGGGTGCGGTTTCTGTCTATGGGCTACAAAAAAGATATTTTTGCTGTTTCTGCGTGTGGGTCTGAACTCTCACAAATGTATATTGATACATTCCTGAACCTTAATATTAAGGTTTTTACCAAATGCACCAAGTCTGCCTTTTTTGTATTTTCTGAAAATTGGTTCCCAATAATATTTCAAATACAAAAAGTTATTCTTTCCCGCGTAAACAATAAATACTGTTTTTGTCAAACCATCAAGAAAAAATCAAATTTATAGCTTCCCGTAATCCACTGCGGATTTCCCGTTCCCCACATATTATTAAAAAGGTTAAATACAACCTTCGGAGTTTTGCTTTGTTTATAATCACCGCAACAGCATCTGTATAGTTTGCTTTCCCCAAAAGACACCAACGGTGTATGCAATGGATTCACTTTTACTCCGTTAACTATCACATATTCGTCAACAGCAAAAATTCCTCTGTTCGCACCCAATACCACATCGGTATCGGGATTTATTTCTATTCCGCTTTTCTGAACAATAATCTCCTTAAATGGTTTTTTAAAATTAAGAATAAAATGACCGCCTTCAATATATGTTGTCGGTTCCTTTTCGCATATTTCAATGCTCACCGAAAGCTGCTTTCCCGTAATTCCGGCTTTTATTTTTATATCCCCGGAATTTCCGTATTCCGCTACCGATTTTTCAGGTGTTGTGTATTTCGCTTCAATAAAAGAATCAGTGATATCCACATCCATCAGAATAAGACCGAATTCAGCATCATCCACATCGGGATATGCCTTTCTTCCGAAATCTTCAATTGACCAGTCCACCTTTAATCTCAAATAGTCATCAAGGTATTTCTCCATGCGTTTTTTGCCGATAATTTCATACAGATAGTCAAAGATTATTATTTCGCCAGAGGTTTTATTTTGTGCAGCTATCAGGCTCTTTTCAAAGCTCAGTTTCCAGTATTCATTCTCTGTAACCGAAACAGTTTTATCAGTCGCAGGTGCATATAATTTTTTTGCCTCATTTGCGGCATCAAGACAATCCGTTGCCCACTGCCGCTCTTCATTCCAGCCCTGATTTGCATACGTGTACATATCGCTTTTCAGCATTTTCCTAAGTTCAGCTTTGTTATAGACTCTGTTTGCAAGGTATCTCTTTGTATCTACACCTCCGCTATGTTCACCGAAAAGCAGTGCATTTTCATAATACTTTTCTTTTAAAAGATGATATCTACTGTTGCCGGTTAAGTCCTTATTTTTATCAAGTTCTTTGAAAATGCTGCGCGCCTGCCTGATTTTTGCCGTACTTTCCGGAAATGCTCCCAGAGCATGTATCCACGAATCGCCAAGCTCGCCGCAAATAACCGGCAAATCAGACAGGTCACATTTCAATATTTCTGACGCAAAATCATCAAGTGTTCCTGTTGTGAACTTTGCATCGGGGTAAGCTTCAAGAGCCTGCTGCTTCAATTCATCAATAACAGTATAAGACTGAACTCCGCAGTTGTCGCCCGTCTGTATTAACGCCAGATGTACGGGATAATTCCAGCCTTCCGGCGGCAGAATACTGCTGCCGTAATCTTTATTATAGTACACAAGAATACGGTTTTTATTTTTACTTTTCCACCAGAACAATACCGGCACATCCGGAGCAGTGCTTGCCGGATTACATCCCAGATGCAAAAATTTTACTCCGTTTTCACACAAAACATCAACAATTGCCTGCGTGTGTCCCGGAACATCCGTCATCTTTGCAGCAATCGGCATCGGTTTATTGAATCTTTCGGCAAGCTTTTTCGAATAGCTCAGTGCGTTTTGCAGCTCGTCTTTTGAAAAAAATTCGCTTCGCAGTGTAAACGGCAGCGCATGCCATTTCAGCTGGTCATTTGCTATAAGCTTTTCACATCGTTTTTTTATATCTTCACTTGCATAACAAAATGCACGGTAAAGCGGATATGCCGGCATGGTCCATACGAACCGTTCTTCTTTAATATTATCAGCAGTTTGCTCGCATGTTGTTACTGCATCCACAAGCATTTTTGTAGAATACTTTTCAAGAACCTTTTGCGGTAAATCCGTAAATCCTATATCAACGTGGGTTTTAAAAACTGTTATAATTTTCATTTCTTTCCTCCTGTTTTATCAGGCTGACACCTTATAATATTTTCCTTATTCCTGCTGCAACCGCCTTACCCAGAAGAGTTGCCGCTTCCTCTGTAAAATGGCAGTAGTCCTGATAACACTCAGTGCCCCAGTTTCGCGTTACTTTATTGAGATCATTTATGAAAACTCCGTTTTCCTTTGCAACTTTTACTGCAATTTCGTTATATGTATCAATTATGCGGTTATCTCTCGGATTGGGAGAAACCACATTGTCCGGACTCATAGTAGTTGTGGTTGCAAAAACAACTTTGGCGTTCACAAATTTTGCCCTGATTAAATCTATAAGCATTTTAATGTTTTTTGCGTATTCACTCTCACTTGTAAGCGGCTTTTCTCCTCCGCCCCATCTGGCAACATCCCAGTGACCGCAGTTAAACTGAACCAAATCAATTAAGTCTGCATCATCAAGCTTATTTTTCCAGCCTTCAAGAGAGGTTATTACGTACTGCGTGTTGCGGCAATTGTCGCTGACATAAAAAGTTTCTGCTATGTCCGCAAGCTCTGTCTTTACAGTTTCGCAATATCCCTGTCTTATAGAATCTCCTATAAGAAAAATATTCTTTTTTTCTCTGTTACATGTAAATGCTGTATTTGATTTTCCATTTTCTGCATAATTCATAATTTGTCTCCTTTTATAACAATCCGTTCGCACAGGTTAAGAAAAAATTTTCAGCCATATATATCACTATCTTTATATTTATCAATAAGCTTTATGCTGTTTTTATTTGTATTTGAAAGCAACCACTGAAAAACATTCTGATTGTTGTAGGTA
>JAFWWX010000167.1 GCA_017517985.1 Clostridia bacterium
AGGAAGACTTCATAATAAAAGACATCTTATGGATGAGCTTGCGAAAATCAGGAGAGTTATTGACAGAGAGTTGCCGGATGCTGATAAGGAGTTTTTACTTGTTCTTGACGCAACAACTGGTCAGAATGCTGTCAATCAGGCTCAGGAATTTGCTAAAGCTACAGGTATTACAGGTATTGTTCTCACAAAACTTGACGGAACAGCAAAGGGCGGTATTGCATTTTCTATCAAAAAAGTTCTTGGTATACCGGTAAAATACATTGGCGTTGGCGAAAAGTTGGACGATTTACAAAACTTTTCGGCAAGGGATTTTGTAAACGCACTTTTTGAAGAATAATATTTGGGAACTCTTTCCACAAATTTAGCGTCAGAAATAGTGAGGAAAAATAATTATGAAAGTAGTTGCAGCAACAAACAACAAACATAAGGTACTTGAGCTTACAGCTTTATTTGAAAACACAGACACAGAGCTTGTTACCCTTAAGGAAATCGGATTTACCGATGAGATAATTGAAGACGGAAATACATTTCTTGAAAACGCAAGAATAAAAGCTGTGGCAGTTCACAAAACAACAGGTCTCGCATGTATTGCAGACGATTCCGGACTTTGCGTTGACGTACTTTCCGGAGAACCCGGAATTTACTCAGCAAGATACGCTTCTCAAAACGGCGAAAACAGCGACGATGCAAAAAATATCGAAAAACTTCTCTCAAAGCTCACAGAAGTGCCGGACAACGAAAGAACGGCAAGATTTATAAGTGCGCTTTGCTTTATTGATACAGACGGAACAGAAATTTCTGTGATGGGCAAGTGCGAAGGAATCATAACAAGAGAAGCAAGAGGAAACGGAGGCTTCGGCTACGATCCGGTATTTTTCTTCCCAGAATACGGCAAGACCTTTGCAGAGCTTACCGAGGAAGAAAAAAACTCTGTTAGTCACAGAGCTAATGCAGTCAAGGCTCTGAAAACAAAGCTTGACAAATATTTCTCTGAAAAATAATCTAAAATAACTACAGAAAAGGAACAGACTATGTCAGCAACAAATTTAACATCAAAAGAAAGAGCATATCTTCGCAGTCTTGCGAACACAATTGATACTATCTTCCAGATAGGAAAAGGCGGTATATGTCCGAATTTCTATACTCAGGTTGACGAGGCTCTTGAAAAAAGAGAGCTTATAAAGCTTTGTATTCTTGAAAACTCTGATGTGCAGCCAAAGGAAGCCGCAGAGCTTCTTTCCAAAGGCACAAATTCCCAGTCGGTTCAGGTTATTGGAAGAAAAATCGTTCTTTACAGAGAAGCAAAGGAAAAGGAAAACAGAAAGATTGTTCTCCCAAAGGTAAAAAAGGGGTAATATATGAACCTTGGTATTTTCGGTGGAACATTCAATCCTGTTCACAAAGGGCATATCACCGCATCACTAAAGTTCTACGATGATGCAAAGCTTGACAAGCTTCTGATTATTCCGGACAGGATCCCTCCCCACAAAGAGGGCCTTGTTGCCAATTCCCGCGATAGACTCAATATGCTCTGTCTTGTATACAATGATACGGACATTACACAAGGAAGAAACATATCCGTTTCCGAAACAGAGCTTAACAGATCCGGCAAAAGCTATACAATTGTAACTTTGCGGGAGCTAAAAATACAATTTCCAGACGCAAAGCTGTTTCTGTATGTTGGAAGCGATATGTTCTATACTCTTGAAAACTGGGTGGAGGGTACAGAAATTCTCCGTATGTGTACGGTATACACCGCCGCAAGAGAGTCTGACGAGCAGGAAAAAATGCAACTATATGCGGATTCATATAGTAAAAAATACGGCACGGAATGTATTATTGCGGATTTTTCACCGATAGTTCTGTCCTCAACGGAAATACGGTCATGGGTTTCTGCACAAAGCAAAGAAAATTGTAGTGATTTTACAAAAAACCTATTGACCGACAGCGTAAAAAGTTATATAATGGAAAATGGTCTATATCTTGGCAAGGATATTACCAATAAAAATGAGCTTGACGACCTTTGCCGTAAGGTCAGAGAACAGCTTCCGGAGCTTGTCAACAAAGAACGTTTGTCACACATTCTTGCGGTAACAGAAACTGCTCTTATGCTTGCAGACTTCTTTACTTCACTCGGTATTACTGTATCACATAAGAAGATTGAGCTTTCGGCACTTTTGCATGATGTTACAAAGTGTATGAATCAAGAGGAGCTTTGCGAAAAATACAAAATATATCTTTCCCCCTGTGATATCGCATCCCCTGCCACAATCCACGCCATTACCGGTGCATACTATGCAAGGGTGGTTTACGGTGCTGACAGCGAAATATTCTCCGCTGTTCTGAGGCATACTGTAGGTGGTATTGATATGACGCTTCCGGAAAAGATTATATTTTTATCAGATTACTGCGAGCCGACAAGAAATTACGAAGAATGTAAAGCTTCAAGACTTGCAGTTCTCGAAATGATGAAAACAGCAAAGAGCATAAGCTTTGAAAACGCTCAGGATTACGCTCTTATTACATTTGATTTAATTGTAGCCGATATTCTCGGCAAAACAATTTCCCACTTAAAAAACACCGGTTGCTTTGTTCATCCCGCAACAATTTCCAGCTTTAACGACATTATAGAAAAACATCGGGATAACCGGGATTTTGCAAATCTTGCAAAAAAGTATTTATAACACCTTGCTGCTTACTCTGTCGGATACGACGGTTAATCAGTTAATTATCAGTCTATGAAAGGAATGATTACAGATAATGACACGCCGTAAGAAAAACACAAATGGTCGTGAGGATATATCTGCCGGTATCGAAAAAGAGCTACTTCCGAAGAAAAAAAACGGGCAGAGGGCTTTAAAAATTATTACTGCTATTATGCTTGTTGCCGCAATACTTATGGTTGTCGTTGCCTGCGTGTGCGATTTTGCAAACAAATCAGCAGAACAAAACACAAACAGTCTTCCACAGGGCTTTGTTTATGAGGACGGCGCCAACGAAAAAAAGTCGCCTATTATGTATTTCATTGAGATGGTAGGTAGCTTTTTTGGCTTCGGTGATAATGACAACAATCAAGGTGGTTATTCCGGTCCACAGGGTTCCAACAACAATCTCTCCAACGACAAAAATGAAAACTCAAATAACAATTCCGATTTATCAAACGATTCCACAGTGGTAAGACGAAAGGATGAATTTTATAACTTCCTTATTCTTGCAAAGGATGAGGGTGGCGGTAATACAGATACAATTATGGTGCTTTCCTTTGATGTCCCCAACAAAGAAATCGCCCTACTTCAGATTCCTCGCGACACCTGTATGAATTATAAGGGTAGTATGCGGAAGATAAATTCTATTTACAACTCCGGATACACAAGTATAAAAGGTAGTTACGAAGAGAAAAACGAAAAGGGTGTAGAAGCTCTGAGCGATGCTCTTGTACAGAATTTTGGTATTGTTATTGACAAATATGTAATCATTGACCTCAAAGGCTTCAGAAAAATTGTTGATACCATTGACGGCGTTGACGTTTATGTTCAGCAGGATATGGTTTATTACGACGAATATCAGAACCTTGACATAAACTTAAAAAAAGGTTGGAATCACCTTAACGGTGACAAAGCAGAAGAATTTGTAAGATTCCGAAAAGGATATGTCAATGCAGACCTTGGAAGAATTGATGCACAGAAAATTTTTATGTCTGTATTCCTGAAAAAGCTTTTCAATATTTCCACCGTAGCAAAAGCACCCGAACTCATAGGCCATATAATAGAGTATGTGTCAACAGATGTTACACTTCAGGAGGCAACGTACTTCGGAACAAGACTTCTTGATATGGATATGTCACAGATTACTATGCATACTCTGCAGGGTACTCCGCAATATTATAATAATGTTTCCTATTTCTCAACCTATAAAAATGCAAATATTGAGCTTGTAAATAAGTACTTTAATGCATTTAACAAGTCTCTCGGCTCTGAAAATGTAAACCCCAAGATGTTGATAAAAGAGCCAACCGGCAACGGATATGATGGCGGAAAAACCGCAGAAGAAATAGATAAAAAAAATCCCACTTTATCATATGTACACTAAAAGCAGAAAGGATTCTTAAAATGGAAGAAAACAAGAATATAATTGATGTAACAGAAGAAGAAAACGAGGAATATACTATTTCTTCTTCCCTTGAAGACCCGGTACAGCACGAGCAGGCAGGGGAAGTTGCAAAGAAAATAGCTATGATACTGGACTCAAAAAAGGCTATGGATATAAAGCTTATCAATGTTCACAAGAAAACAGTTCTCGCTGACTTCTTTGTGTTTGCGACAGGTACTTCCACAACACAGGTAAATTCTCTTGCGGACGAAGTTGAATTTAAGCTTAAAACAGAAGACGGAATTGAACCCTTAAGAGTTGAGGGTGCCGGAAGCGGAAGCTGGGTACTTGTTGACTACGGAAGCGTTATAGTTCACGTTCTTGGTGTACAGTCCAAGGAATTTTATAAATTGGAAAAGCTCTGGGCAGACGGCGTCGAAGTTCCCTTTGACAGACTTCCCGAAGATAAGTAAAAACATTTTCATTACAAACAAATAAATTGAGAGAAGGACACTATTATGAAATACGATTTTTCGGCCATTGAAAAGAAGTGGCAGGACAAATGGCAAGAAATGGAAGTTTTCAAGGCGAAAGAAGATTATTCAAAGCCCAAATTCTATGCTCTTGTTGAATTTCCCTATCCCAGCGGCGCCGGTATGCATGTTAGTCACATCAAGGCTTACTCCGGTCTTGAAGTAATTTCCAGAAAGAGAAAGATGCAGGGCTATAATGTTCTGTTCCCGATAGGCTTTGACGCATACGGTCTTCCTACAGAAAACTATGCAATAAAGACAGGTATTCATCCAAGACAGGTTACCGACCAGAATATTGCAAAGTTCACATCTCAGCTCAAGCGTGTAGGTTTCTCCTTTGACTGGGACAGAGTTGTTGATACAACTGAAGAAGACTATTATAAGTGGACCCAGTGGATTTTCAGAAAGATGTTCGATGAAGGTCTTGTTTTCAGAGCTACAACTCTTGTAAACTACTGCCCCAGCTGTAAAGTTGTTCTTTCCAACGAAGACTCTCAGGGTGGTAAGTGCGACATTTGTCACAGCGACATTGTTCAGAAGTCCAAGGATGTTTGGTATCTCAGAATTACCGAATATGCTGACAAGCTTCTTCAGGGGCTTGACAAGGTTGACTATCTTCCCGATATTAAGCTTCAGCAGGAAAACTGGATTGGAAGAAGTGAAGGTGCATTCGCAAACTTCAAGCTTTCAGTTGGTGACGATTTCCTCAGAATCTACACAACAAGACCTGACACAATGTTTGGCGTAACCTTTATGGTTATCGCTCCTGAACATCCCATTATCGAAAAGTACAGAGACAAAATCACAAACATAGCTGCACTTGACTCCTACCGCGAAGAATGTGCAAAGAAAACCGAATTTGAACGCACACAGCTTGTAAAGGACAAGACAGGTGTATGTATTGAAGGACTCTCTGCGATAAATCCTGCCAACGGCAAGGAAATTCCGATTTACATATCGGACTATGTTATGATGGGCTACGGTACAGGTGCGATTATGGCAGTACCTGCACACGACGAGCGTGACTACGAATTTGCAAAGAAATTCGGCATTGACATAATTGAAGTTATAAAGGGTGGCAATATAGCTGAAGAAGCATATACCGGCGACGGCGAGATGGTAAACTCCGAATTCCTCAACGGTATTTCAACAAAGAAGGAAGCTATTGCAAAAATGCTTGACTTCCTTTCCGAAAAGGGTGTTGGAGAAAAGGGTATCCAGTACAAGATGAAGGACTGGGCGTTCAACCGTCAGAGATATTGGGGCGAGCCTATTCCGATTATTCACTGTCCGACTTGCGGTATGGTTGGCGTTCCTTACGAAGAGCTCCCGTTAAAGCTTCCGAATATGGAAAACTTTGCTCCCGGTGAAGGTGGAGAAAGCCCGCTTGCAAAGATTGATTCTTTCGTAAACTGCAAGTGTCCCAAGTGTGGCGGCGATGCAAAGAGAGAAACCGACACAATGCCTCAGTGGGCAGGTTCCTCCTGGTATTTCCTCCGTTACTGCGATCCGCACAACAATGATATGTTTGCTTCCGAAGAAGCACTCAAATACTGGCTCCCTGTTGACTGGTACAATGGTGGTATGGAGCACGTTACACGTCACCTTATCTACTCAAGATTCTGGCACAGATTCCTTTATGACATTGGTGCTGTTCCTGTTGATGAGCCTTACGCAAAGAGAACAGCTCAGGGACTTATCCTTGGTCCTGATGGCGTTAAGATGTCAAAGTCCAGAGGAAATGTTGTTGACCCCAACAAAGTTGTTGACGAATACGGTGCAGATGTACTTCGTGTATACATTCTCTTCATGGGTGACTACGCATCTGCTGCACCCTGGAGCGAAAGCTCAGTTAAGGGCTGTAAGAGATTCCTTGACAGAGTTGCAGGTCTTTGTGATATGGTACAGGGTGAAGGTGCAACACCGTCACTCGAATCCTCCTTCCACAAGACAATAAAGAAAGTTTCCCGTGACATTGAAGAAATGAAGTTCAACACAGCAATCGCTGCTATGATGTCACTTATCAACGAAATATACGATGCAGGCACGCTCACAAAAGACGAACTTGGTATTTTCGCAAGACTTCTTTGCCCCTACGCTCCTCACCTTTGTGAAGAAATCTGGGCGTTCCTCGGAAACAAGGAACTTTGTACAGTTTCTCCCTGGCCGGAATACGACGAAGCAAAGACTATTGATTCTTCCGTTGAGATTGCAATGCAGGTTTGTGGTAAGTTCAAGGGTACAATTACAGTTCCCGCTGACAGTGCAAAGGATGATGTTATTGCAGCGGTTAAGGCAAGCGAAAAGGTTGCAGCTGCAATAGACGGCAAGACTGTTGTAAAGGAAATTTTTGTTCCCAACAAGCTTGTAAATATTGTTGTAAAGTAAATCTCAAACTGTGGAATACACTCTTTTCAAGGGCAATTTTGAAAAACAAAAAAATATTTTACAA
>JAFWWX010000168.1 GCA_017517985.1 Clostridia bacterium
AATGCTATGAAGATAATCAAGAGAAGCGGCAAGGAAGTTGTTTTTGACATAGACAAGATTATCCTTGCCATCAAGAAGGCAAACAACGAGGTTTCCGAGGCGGAGAGACTGTCGGAGGAAACTATAATCGAAATCGCAAAGAGCGTTGAGGACGCATGTCTGAGCTACAACAGAGCTCCCGGCGTTGAAGAAATCCAGGACCTTGTCGAAAACAGACTTATGGCACTTAATGCTTTCAATATCGCAAGAAAGTACATTACCTACAGATACAGAAGAAACCTTGTTCGTCAGGCGAACACCACAGACGACCAGATTATGACTCTTATTGAATGTAACAATGAGGAAGTAAAGCAGGAAAACTCAAATAAGAACCCTACAGTAAACTCAGTTCAGCGTGACTATATGGCTGGCGAGGTTTCAAAGGATATTACAAAGAGAATACTTCTCCCCAGAGAAATCGTTGATGCTCACGAGGCAGGTCTTATTCACTTCCACGATATGGACTACTTCGCACAGCATATGCACAACTGCGACCTCGTAAATCTTGAGGATATGCTTCAGAACGGTACAGTTATTTCCGGTACAATGATAGAAAAGCCCCACAGTTTCTCCACTGCTTGCAATATCGCAACACAGATTATTGCTCAGGTTGCCTCCAATCAGTACGGTGGACAGAGCATCAGCCTTACACACCTTGCTCCCTTTGTACAGATAAGCCGTGAAAAGATTGCCCGTCAGGTAGAGGCTGAATTTGAAGGCGCGGGAATTACCGTTGATGCAGAAAAGAAGAGTAAAATAGTTGAGGACAGACTCAGAGACGAAATAAGAAAAGGTGTTCAGACAATTCAGTATCAGGTTGTGACACTTCTCACAACAAACGGTCAGGCTCCCTTTGTTACGGTATTTATGTACCTTAATGAAGCAAAGAACGAGCAGGAAAAGAACGACCTTGCAATTATTATTGAAGAAACATTAAAACAGAGATATAAGGGTGTAAGAAACGAGCAGGGTGTATGGATTACACCGGCGTTCCCGAAGCTCATTTATGTTCTCGAAGAAGACAACATCACAGAGGACAGCAAGTACTGGTATCTTACAAAGCTTGCCGCAAAGTGTACTGCAAAGCGTATGGTTCCGGACTATATTTCCGAAAAGATTATGCTCAAGAATAAGGTTGATAAGAACGGTAACGGCAACTGCTACACCTGTATGGGATGCAGAAGCTTCCTTACTCCCTTTGTTGACGAGAACGGTAAACCCAAGTATTACGGAAGATTCAATCAGGGTGTTGTAACAGTTAACCTTGTTGATATTGGTCTTTCCGCAGGAAAGGATATGGACAAGTTCTGGAAGATATTTGACGAAAGAATGGAAATATGCCACAAAGCTCTCCAGTGTCGTCACGAAAGGCTTACAGGTACACTTTCCGACGCAGCTCCTATTCTCTGGCAGCACGGTGCTCTTCTTCGTCTTCCTAAAGGCGAGGTTATTGACAAGTATCTCCACGGTGGATACTCCACAATCTCTCTCGGCTTTGCAGGTCTTTGGGAGTGTGTATACAGCCTTATTGGCAAGAAGCTTACAGAGGCAGAGGGCGAAGCGCTCGGTCTTGAGATTATGAATAAGCTCAACGAGTACACTGCAAAGTGGAAAGCAGCTGAATGTATCGACTACTCACTTTACGGAACACCCCTTGAAAGCACAACTTACAGATTTGCAAAGTGCCTCCAGAAGCGTTTCGGCGTAATAAAGGGTGTTACAGACAAGGGCTATATCACAAACAGCTACCACGTTCACGTAACAGAGCCGATTGATGCTTTTGAAAAGCTTACCCTTGAAGCAAAGTTCCAGACACTCAGTCCCGGCGGTGCTATAAGCTATGTTGAAGTTCCCAATATGCAGCAGAATCTTGATGCAGTTCTTGAAATTATGAAGTTCATATACGACAACATAATGTACGCAGAGCTTAACACAAAGAGCGACTATTGTCACGAATGTGGCTTTGACGGCGAAATTCAGGCTGTGGAAGACGATGACGGAAAGCTTGTATGGAGATGTCCTCAGTGCGGAAATGTTGATCCGGCGAAGATGAATGTTGCAAGACGCACTTGCGGTTACATCGGAACACAGTACTGGAACCAGGGAAGAACTCAAGAAATCAAGGAAAGAGTACTTCACATCTGAGTAACAGGAGTATGTCTGTAAACCTTTGATGGAGAAAACAGAATAGGCTTTTATTGTAAAGCCTTGTGTAAACTAAATCCTATCCCGCTATAGTGGCAAACACTGTGGCGGGAATGTTTTTTTGGATAAAAAGTGTCCAAAACCAATTTGTTTAAAGGAAAACTTTTCCTTTCAGAGATTTATTTGATTCAAGTTTTCTGCTTTTGCTTTCATGTACTTTTTTGTCTACAGTGACAAAAAAGTACCAAAAAAACACCGGCAAGAGGGAACCCTGTCTCTGGGGGTTCCCTCTTTGCAATCTCCCTCCCATTCGAAAAAGAGGGGGCCACCCCCTCTTTTAGACACCCCCTTTTAAGTGCAGGAGTATTCGTATTGTTTTATATTATAATCGTTTTATAAACCTTAACGGCACCACGAGGGCGAGGCTTACATCCGAGGGATAGTATTCTTTTATATGTTGTTGTTTGCTCACTTAAACAAGTCAATTGAGGGTATAATTCGAGTTTGCTTACTTTTGGAGCAAAGCTTTCCTTTAAAATTTTTTAATTCCTCTTATCACTGTAGACAAAAAAGGAAACCCCTTATTTGGGATTTCCTTAATGTACAGTATTTTAATGTTTTATCAGAGCTTTTCCGGGAAATAAACGGGATTTCCTGTTTCAGCGGATTCGAACGCAGCTTCCATAACCTTGAATACACGCATAACCTGCTCGTGAGTTACAAGAAGTGATTCTTTTCCGTCTATTGCCGCACATACATTGCGGTAGAAATCGTGAACATCGGAAGCAGGACGCTCAACTTCATAGGTATCAGTTGTGATTTCGTCTCTGGGAGCCATAGTCTTTGTAAGTCCTGCGGCTGTTTCAACCGGAACGACATCTGATTCGTGCCAAGCTTTGCACTTTACAACCTTTGTCTTTTCTGTCCAGTCCTTGATAAGAGCAGTACCCTTTTCGCCCTGCATATAGAATCTGGGAAGAGATATAAAGTTGTAGGTGCCTACTTCTACATAGGCTCTTGCTCCGCCCTCAAAGTAGATATTCAGCTGAAGGCCGTCGTCAACCTCTTTGTTTGTGATATGGTCGAAACGGCAGTAGATTTTTTCGATTTTCTCTGTGTAAATCTGAAGTAACTGGTCGATAAGATGAACACCCCAGTCAAGAAGCATTCCGCCACCGTGTACCTTTTCGCCTCTCCAGTCGGAGGGGATACCGCGTGAACCGTGGATTCTTGATTCTATGTTGAATATTTTTCCGATTTCGCCGCTGTCGTGGATTTTCTTCATTGCAAGGAAGTCCACATCCCATCTTCTGTTCTGATGAACGGTGAAGAGTTTTCCTGAGTTGTTTGCCGCATCTATCATTTCCTGAAGCTCGCATGAGGTCATTGCAACAGGCTTTTCGCAAATTACGTTCTTTGTGCCAAGAAGACTCTTTACAACAGTTGTGCGGTGGGCATCGTTGGGGATTGCTACTGTTACAAGGTCAACCGATTTGTCGGCTATAATCTCCTCGAGAGTTTCGTATGCGTGTATTCCCTCGGAGCGTGCCTTTTCACGCTTTGCCGGGTCTATGTCATATATGCCCGCAAGGTTAACAACATCGCTTTTCAGAGCATTTTTCACGTGGAAGCCTGCACCCATTCCGCCGTAACCGATTACGCAAAGATTGTGTTTCATAATGTTCCTCCGTTTTTTGCAAAGGCTTAATTAAAACCAAGCTTATATTTTTGAGTTTGCTTGTGGAATAACGGATTTTCACATTTCAATACAATTCCATTATTCATATTATGTATATTATATTACATTTTTCAAAAAAAAGCAATAGGTATTTTGGATTTTTTTTCTTTTCCTGAAAATTTACAACTGGTTTTACTTTTTTGGAATTTAGCGTGGAATTTATGTGCTTTCGCGATTATTGTATTATTAACTCCTTGACAAGTCCTGCTTTAAGTTATATAATGTATTATGTAGAATTAATATCTTTGCTATATATTAAAAGGACGGTGAAAAAATGAATCCCGATAACAAAAAAGAATATAGGGTAAAGGCTGTCTATGCGGTTGTTGTACTTGTGGTCAGTGCGGTAATCATATTGGGTGTAATAAACAAAATGGATTTCGCAAAGTATGCAGGGATTCTGTCGCCGTTTCTTTACGGATTTGTGATTGCGTATATTCTCAATTATGTAGTTAACTTTTTTAAAAAAATACTTACCGGTGTTTTAGTGCGTGGTAGAAAAACAAAAGAAAAGATGCGTTTTATAAAAGCCCTTTCCATTATTATGGCATATATTGTTCTGGCACTTGTACTGTATCTTTTCTCAAGGGTTATATTCCCGCAGCTTTATGAAAGTATGAGGGATCTTATCGGAAACTACCGGAGTTATATCAACTCCGCATACGAGTGGATAAGAAATTTTATTTACAGGCACGAGATTCTTGTAGGCATACTCTATTCCGGCTTTTTTGAAGGAATGCTTTCCGACCTTGCCAATAATCTTATGGGGTTCCTCGGAGAGTATTCGCCAAAGGCACTTGCCTTTATAGAACGCTTTGCAAACGAAGTGAAAAATCTGTTTTTCGGCGTTTTTATATCCATCTATATGCTTATAGGGAAGGAAACCTTTAATGCGCAGATTAAAAAGCTGATGACAGCCTTTGTGTCAGACAGCACCTATAAAAAGGTTACCTCGTTCTTTCACGAATGTGATTACCGCTTTGGCGGATTTATCGTTGGAAAAATAATTG
>JAFWWX010000169.1 GCA_017517985.1 Clostridia bacterium
CAAGAGAAATCGAGGTTATGGAAATGAACGGCGGCAGCTTTGATGATAATGCCGAACAGTTAAAGCATGAAGCGGCACTGATGGGAGAGATTAGCAAGTTGATGGGAAACAAATTACCGCCGGAAAACGGCGATAAATCAGAAAATGGCGATAATACAGAGGAAAGCGAGGAAAAAGAAGATGGCAAAGATTAGCATTAAAGGTACGATTGTGGCCGATGATGATAAATGGATTTATGATTGGTTTGGCATACAGGCAACAAGCCCGGCAGATGTTCACAAGGCGATTGAGGATGCCAAGGGCGAGGATTTGGAAGTGGAAATCAATTCCGGCGGTGGCGATGTGTTGGCCGGTAATGAAATTTATACCGCCCTTAGAATGTACCGGGGCAAGGTAACAAATATTATTGTAGGCATGGCGGCATCCGCAGCATCCTATATTGCATCCGCAAGAAATTGTATTATGACCCCGGTGGGATTCTATATGATACATAACGCATCCGGCGGCGCAAGGGGCGATTATCATGCTATGGACAAGGAATCAGAAGTGCTTCAGACCGTAAACAGGGCAATCACGGCGGCTTATATGGAAAAGACCAAAATGAGCCAAGAAGATTTGCTTGCGCTGATGGATAAAGAAACATGGCTTACCGCTGAACAGGCGGTTGAATACGGCTTTGTGGATTCCATCATTGAAAATCAAGAATATTCACAGAATGCCAATCGTGCGATTGGCTTTTTTAATGGCAAAAACCCGGTTGCAATCTATAACAGCACACAGATTTTAGACCGTGCAACCATCGAAAAAACAAGGGAAATGCTATCAAAATCCCCTGTTGAATCCCCTAAAAACACCACCCCGGAGAATGGTGTGCCGACATCGCCGGAAAGTGTTTTGATAAATAATCACATTACAAAGAAAGTAGAGGTAGAAGAAATGGCAGAAACAATGGAAAACATCTCAACCGTTGAGGAACTGACCGCAAAATATCCGGCATTAGTGCAGCAAATCAAAGATTCTGCAACCTTGGAAGCTGCAAATGCGGAAAATGAGCGAATCAAGGCTATTGATGATATTGCCGGACAGATTTCCGATGATATGGTGCGTGATGCAAAGTATGGCGAAAAGAGAATCACGGCGGAAGCACTTGCGCTTGAAGCATTTAAGCGCAACGGCATCATGGCAAAGGATGCGCTTGGCAGCTTAAAGGCTGACATTGACGAATCCGGGGCCGCAGATGTGGGAGCAACCGCAAATACAGGCTATGCCGATGATTCCGAGGAAGCCAAGGCAACCAAAATCAGCAATCTTGCTGCAAAATTTAAAAGAAAGTAGAGGTAAAATGCTATGAGTGAAAATTTATACAAGACTACGGGCGAATTTACACCCGATAAGCTGATTGCCGACAATGCAATCCCTACCACCGCAAAAAGTGTAAAGATTGCAAACGGACAGGGCAATTTAAAGCGTGGTACGCTGCTTGGAGCAGCCGCAGATGGCACATACAAGGTAACAGGAAGCGCAGATGGCGATGCAACTATCGGATGCGATTGCATTTTGACCGATGATGTCAATGCAACCGAAGCGGCAGTTGTTTCCACCGCTTATGTGTCCGGCACTTTTAATCGTGATGCGATTATCCTTGCGGAAGGCGCAGCGATTGCAACCTATGAAACCGAGTTACGCAAGTTAGGTATTTACCTTAAAGCCGTACAGGAATACTAGAAAGGAGAACATTGAACAATGGCAGAATACACCACAAGAGAAATGATTGAGGCGATTGAAATAAATCCGCCTGTTAGAAATTTCCTTACAAGAACTTTCTTCCCTAGAGAAGAAACCCACAGAAGCGAGAAAGTCGAATTTGACATCAAGAAGGGCAAGAGAATCATGGCCCCTTTTGTATCGCCTAGAATCGGCGGCAAGGTAATCACAAGACAGGGATTCCAGACCAAGGAATTTACAACCCCTAGACTTGCACCCGAAAGAGTGCTGACCGTGGACGATATTTCCGCAAGAGCAGCCGGAGAAAACATTTACAGCAAGCGCACCCCTTCCGAGAGAGAGGATGAATTGCTTGCACAGGATTACAAGGATTTGGATGAATCCGTACAGCGTAGAGTTGAATGGATGTGTAGACAGATTCTTTTTGAGGGCAAGTTGGATATTGTGGACGAGGAAGCCGGGGTTGATGTACAGGTTGATTATGGCTTTGAAAATATCGTGGTGCTGACATCCGATAATTATTGGAGTTTATCCACCGTGAATCCTATTCCTCTTTTGAGAGAGAAGCGCAGAGCAATCATCAAGGATGCCGGAAAAGCACCTAATATCTTGCTTTTTGCATCGGATTTGATTGATGTATTTATCAACAATCCTTTCATCAAGGAAGCTATGAATATCCGCAATATGCAGAATATCGAAATCAAGCCCCGAATTGTTGATGATGCCCTCACATTCTATGGAAAAATCGCTGATTTAGGATTAGAAATCTATTCCTATGATGAATTTTTCTTGAATGATGATGGCGATGAGGAAGGTATCATTCCGGCCGGTGCTTGTCTGATGGCACACGCTGAAGGCGAAGGCGGCATCGAATATGGTTTGATTACACAGATGGAAGATAAGAAATTCCATTCCTACGAAGCAAAGCAAGTGCCTAAGATTTATTGCGATGAAAAGTCCGAGGTAAAAATGTTCCGTCTGACATCAAGACCGCTTCCTAGACCTTTTGATGTACAGAGTTGGTGCGTTATCTATCCTAACGGACAGGCAGCAGCGGCAGAATAGGGGGATAAGCTATGGTTAAAGCAAGAGTAAATATCGAAACCGCAAAAAAGAAATATAAGCCCGGCGAAGTAATCAAGGAAAAGTTGAGCGATGCCGATATGGCTTTTCTGAAAAAGCACAACTTTATCACGACCGAGGATGAATCCGGGTTTTCTGATGAAGTCGTTGAGGATGATGCAGAGGATGAAACCGGGCTGATTCCCGGCGATGGCATGGGATTAAATCCCGATGATGATTTTGAGGATGAATCCGGCGCAGAGTACAAGGATGAAGCCGCCCTTCAGAAGCTGAAAAAAGAGGAAATTGTCGAATATGCGGCAAGCCTTGGTTTGGAACTTGACGAAGCAGCACTCAAAAATGATTTGATTGATTCCGTGCTGAATTTCATCGAAGAAAAAATGGCGCAGTAGGTGGCAATATGGGATTCAAAGAGCAGTTGCAAGAGGATTTGGATGTGGTTTTCTTTAACACGGAAGAATTTGCGGAAACCCATACAATAAACGGTGTAGAAGTGGATATTGTTGTGGATAACGACAAATTGGCGGAACTGTTTATTGCCCGAGAAGTGCATACCGAGCAACTTTTTACGGATTCCATCATGTTTTATGTCCGAAAAAAGGATTTAGATTTTGAGCCTGTACCCGGTCAATACTTGGAGTATGACGGAAGGGGCTACATCGTTAGCGATGTTAAAACGGATGATGAATCCTATACCGTAGTTATGGGGGCGAATGAATCTTGATTGAAACAAGAATACAGGTTGACAACATCGAGGAAGTAAAGCAGCGGCTTGGGAATCTAAGCCACAAAGCCCCTTCGGTGCTTGCAAATGCAATCAACCGCACCACAACCAACATTAAGAAAACGATGGCACAGCAGACCGCAAAGCGGTACAACATCGCAAATGGAGAAGTGAAAAAGACTATCAGCATAAGCAAGGCAACAAGGGCAAGGCTAGAGGGTGCGACAATATCCAAGGCTTCGCCGATTGCGCTTGCAAAATTCAAAGTTAGTCCGAATCGCACTGTATCGTATGCGAATGGCAAGCCATCGCCGAAAGTGTATAAAGTATCAGTTGAGAAGGGGCCGGCATCTAAGCGATTGGATGCAGACCCCAAAGCTTTTATAGCGGTAATGAAATCCGGACATCAAGGGCTTTTTCGCCGCTTGACGGATGATAGCTTGCCGATTAAGCAATTATACGGGCCATCCGTGCCGCAGATGATAAAAAATGATGAAAGCATGAAAAACATCCAAGAGGAAGCGCAAAGCACCTTGCGGAAAAGGATTGATGCAGAAATCGAAAATATTTTAAGAAAGGGGTAACAGGCATTGACCGAATTGGATTTATTGGATGGGCTTGCAGAGGAAACAAAGGAAGCCTTAAAAGATTTTCGCTTGCGTTCCGCAAAAGAAAATTACATCCCTATCAATATTTACACACAGAATTTGCCCTTGAAAAAGGGAAAAGAGGATGAAAAACAATATCCGTATGTGTGCGTGTGTTTTGATGATGAAGAAATCAGCGATACCGAAGAACCGTTTTTAGTAAATGTGTATTTTCTTATCGGGATTATAGACCGGGCAGAGGATAAACAGGGATACCGGGATGTATTGCAGATTGCGAATCTGATTTATCAGCACATTTTCCGAAAAGGCATTATTGCGAAAGCATTTAAGCCATCATACCCCTTTAAAATCTTGCTGCAACAGGATGATACATACCCATATTTTATTGGCGGCATTGAAAGCAAGTGGGAAATGCCATCTTTCAGAGAGGAAGATAAATTTATATGATGCAACGAATGTATATCGGCCCGGCGATTCCGGGAGTAGTAAAAAATAGCGCAATTTTTATCGGAGATTTGCCGGAGCGATTGACAGAAATCGCAAAGGAAATTCCGAGTATCAACAATCTTGTGATTCCCATTGACAGAATCACAGAAGCAAAAAGGGCATTATCCGACCCCGGAAGCGTGGAAGATGTTTCCTATTGCCGGATAGTAGACTACTTGAAAGGAGAAAAATAAAATATGTCTGTTTACAAGCATGGTATTAGTACCAAAAGAAAAGCAACCGCATTAACCACCCCACTCACAAGCACCGCAAATGTGACCGTGGTAATCGGTACTGCACCTGTCAATATGGCAGCCGACCCTTACAAGGCGGCAAATGTTCCCGTGGCGGCATACAACAAGCCGGATGCAATCGCAAAAATGGGATGGAGCGAGGATTTTAAGAATTTCACAATCTGTCAAAGTGTGTATGCGGCATTTGATGTGTTTGCAGTTGCGCCACTCATTATGATAAATGTGCTTGACCCTAACAATGAAAATCATGTGTCCGCAGTTGTGGCAACCGCCTATGATGTCGCAAACAAAAAGGCACTTGTGGATGTTGAGGGCATTTTGCTTGATACTATCGAGGTAACAAGTGAGGATGCAAGCACAGAACTTGCAAAAGATACCGATTATGTGGCATCTTTTGCCGATGATGGCACGGTTATCATCGGATTCACAGAGGAAGGCGCAAAGAAAGCCGGAACAAGCGTTAAAATCGCTTATACAAAGTTAAATCCCGAGGGTGTGACCTATGCGGATATTATCGGCGGTTACAATGTTTCCACAAGAATCAAAAAGGGTCTTGAAGTTATCAGCGAAATTTTTCCTAAACTTGGTATTGTTCCGGGTACGCTGATTGCGCCGGGATTTTCCCATATTCCGGCGGTAAACACCGCATTGACCGCAAAATCCAATCTTATTTACAGCTTGTTTTCTTGTAAGACGGTAAGTGATATTGATTGTTCCGAGGATGGGGCAAATTCTATCGACAAGGTAAAGGAATGGAAGAACAGCAACGGATATTCCGACCGCCGCACATTTGCAGTATGGCCGAAGGTAAATGTAAATGGCTATCACTACTATTTCTCCGCACAGCTTGCCGCACTTTTGCAGCGTTTGGCGGCAGAAAACAGCGGTGTGCCTTCTGAATCTTGCGATAATAAGGCATTGAAAATCAGCGGTCTTGTGTTAGAGGATGGCACAGAAATCACATTTGATATGGACGAAGCAAATGATTATTGTAATGCAAACGGTGTAATTACCGCCATCAATATTGATGGATTCCTTGCATGGGGCAATAATACCGCCGTTTTCCCTCAGTCCACCGATGTTGTGGATAGATGGGTTACATCGGTAATGATGTTCGACTACATCGAAAACAATTTCAAGCGTAGCTTCTTCTCTAAGGTATCAAACAAGGCAAGCTATCGTGAAATCGAAGATGTGGTGCTGTCTGAAAATCTGACCCTTAATGGATTAAAGGGCGGCGATGATATTGCCGGGGGCGAAATCTCTTTCAGCATGGAAGAAAACCCTATCACACAGATTCTTGGCGGCAAGATTAAGTTTAAGGAGCGTTTGGCAACATATCCGCCTATGGAAGATATTGAAAACGAATTTGAGTTTGACCCTACAATCTTACAGGCGGCTTTGGAAGGAGGGAGTAACTAATGGCTAATACATACGAATTACCCGATAAAGTGAATAATTTTAATGTGTACGATGGCAAGGCAAAGTTAGTCGGCATTTCATCCGAAATCACGCTGCCTTCTTTTGACCCTTTAACTGACACATTAAACTTGGCCGGCATGGCCGGAGAAATCGAAAGCGAGGTTGTGGGGTCTTTCGGGTCTATGAAACTTGAAATCCCTTTCAGCAACCTTTCCGAAGATTTCTTCGCATTTGCAGCAAGCACAAATCCTGTTGTGATTCGTGGGTCTATGGAAGTATTTAACACACAGACACAGGCAAAGGAATACAAGCCTATTGTCGTAACCGTAAAGGGCCGCACTCTGAATATCAATCCGGGTGTATTAAAGAAAGGCGGCAAGGGAGAGCCTAAAATCACTAAGGAAATTACCTACATCAAAATTACCATCAACAATGAAACACAGGTTGAACTTGATAAACTCAACTTCATTTTCATTATGGGCGGTGTAGATTTGTTGGCGAAAATCAGAAGCCAGATTTAAAGAAAGCGAGGAATAACGAAATATGAAAGACATTACCAACGAAAACGAGAACATGGCAGCAGAGGAAACAAAGGTTGTTTCCATGGAAGCGAAGAAAGCAGAAAATGCAGCAGAGAATGGCGAGGATGCGGACGATTCCGACATTGATATGTATGTGAAATTCAGCAAGCCTTATCAGTTTGAGGATGAAACATACGAAGGACTTGATATGTCTTGCCTTGAAAATCTCAATTCTCACGATTTGGGAGATATTGAGAAGAAATTTTACAAACAGGGTGTAGCAAGTTTTAACCCGGAAAACACCGCAACCTATGCAAAGATTGTTGCACAGAAAGCAACCGGGCTTCCTATCGAGTTTTTTGAGCAGTTACCTATCAAGGATATGCTTAAAATCAAGAGCCGTGTCGTAAATTTTTTCTACAACTAGAAATTAGAGCAAAAGACGGACAGGACTTCCGAAAGGTGGCTGTCCGTCTTTCTATGTCTACAAATACCGGGTTGGATTTTTACATCAATTTACCTTTGCCGGAATTTATAGACATCGCAAAGGAAGTGGTGGAATATGGCAAGCAGCAAAAAAACAGAATACGAAATAGCACTTCTAGTCGGCGGTAAAGTACAGGCATCTTTCGGAAACAGTATCAAAGATGTAAATAACAGCTTTGATTCTATGACAAATATGGCAAAATCAGCCGCTAAGATGGTAACGGCAGCATTTGCAACGGTACAAGTCGGGCAGTTTATCGGCGATGCGGTGGAAACCTATTCATCGTTTGAACAGGCCATGGCAAATACTGCAGCAATAGCAAGAGCATCCGAAACGGATTTTGAGCGATTGGAAGAAGCTGCCCTTGAAATGGGAAAAGCCACAACCAAAACAGCAACGGAAGCATCGGAAGCACTTGGATATATGGCACTTGCCGGATGGAGCGTTGACGATTCTATCACAGCCCTAGAGCCTGTATTGCGATTGTCTGAAGCTACACAGATGGATTTGGCAACTTGTTCCGATTTGGTAACGGATTCCATGTCCGCCCTTGGTTTGTCGATTGATGAATTAAGTGGATATTTGGATGTGTGTACCGCAGCAAATAATAATGCAAATACCACAGCCGAAGCCCTTATGGAAGCCCTTATCGGATGCGGTGGTGCAGCGAAAACGGTTGGTGTAGACATTACAGACACAGCAACCGCCCTTGGGGTGCTTGCAAACAATGGTACAAAAGGCGCAGAAGCCGGAACGGCATTAAATTCCATGCTTGTACGAATGACAAGTAAGGATGCCGCAATTACGGCGATGGAAGCCTTGGGAGTATCGGCATTTGATGCCGCCGGAAATTTTATTGGACTTGAAGAAGTGCTTGTCGATTTACAACAGGCATTATCGACACTATCAGCCGAAGAACAGGCTGCCTATATGTCTAAAATTGCCGGAACAAACTACTATACCGAAATGAGTTATTTACTTGATGCCGTTGCAGAATCGGCGGACGGCACAGCATCGGCATGGGATTCCCTTTCCGGGGCCTTGGAAAATTCCGATGGCGCATTGATGAACATGGCCGCAACCGTTACGGACACATTAAGCACATCATTTCAGATTCTTAATTCCGCAACAGAAGATGCACAGATTCATTTGGTGGATGCTTTCGGGGATGATTTAAAGGATATAATTTTAGACCTTGCGGCATTTATCCCGGAACTTACGGAAAATTTCGTGAAATTCGCTGACAAAGCCGGGCCAAAAATCTCATAGACCTTCAGCAACATACAGAAAGGGGCCGGCAAGGCTTGGAATGTAATCACAGGCTTTGGGAAAGGATTTATTGAGAATTTTGAAACGGTTGAAATGGTTATTGCCGGAATCGGCGGTGCGATTATCGCTTATAAAGTGGTTAGCGGATTAGTAAGCACGGCAACCGCCATCAAAGGGGTTGCAACAGCAATTAAAGCTATGACAATAACAAATCCTTGGCTTCTTGGCATTACCGCAGCAATTTCCGCCATTGTAGGCATTACCGCAGCAGTAAAGACAGCCGAGAAACAGGCGGTAAAAAGTAATTTAGCAAAACATTTCGGGGATATTGCCCTTTCCATGGATGAAATATCAGCGGCGGCGGAATTTATTGTTGCAAGCGATAATCTGAATAAAATTCACGAATCCATGGCGGCATTTGATGAATTAGACGGCATACAGGACAGTATGCAAGATAGCATTGATGCCATTAACAAAATGAATTGGAAAGTATCAATCGGCATGGAATTGACCGCCGATGATAAAGAATCATATATTGCAGAGATTCAAAACTATGTAGCGGAAGCACAGAACTATGTGCAGCAAGCACAATATGCGCTAAATATCAATCTATCCCTTTTCGCTGAAGGCGATTTGGAACGGCAAAACATAGTAGACCAATTAAACACTTTCTATTCTGATAAATACGCAGAATTGGAAGCCCTTGGTACGCAGCTTAATCAGACAGTAACGGATGCTTTTGCTGATGGCTTGCTTGAAATGGACGAGGTAAAAGAAATCACGGAATTGCAATCACAGATGGCACGAATCCAAGAAGCTATCGCAACAAGTGATTTTGATGCGCAATTAAAAGTTATGGAGTTGCAGTATTCCGGCGCAGATTTGGATGCGGATTCTTTCAAAGCATTGCAAGAGGAACTTGCGGCGCAGGTGGAAACAGCATCCGCAGAATACGAAGAATCGTTGCAATTAAGAATTGCCAACTATGAAGTTATGCTTGATGATGGCGCAATCACGCAAGCCCAATATGATGCAGCTATCGAGGAATTTTGGGAAGATTACATGACAAGCATGACCGAGTTGGAAGCAAAAGCACTTTCATTTCAGACCAATACCATCATGCAAGTGTACAGCGATGATGTGGAAGCATTTAATCAGCACATGAGCGATGTAATGAAAGAATACACTAGCGAAGCATACGCATGGGATTGGGAAGAAAGACCTGTAATCATGTGGGATGGCATGGCGCAAGAAATTTGGAGTAGTGACATCGACAAAGACACAAGACAAGCGATTGCGGAACTTTTGGAAACCATGCAGCCATCCTTGGAGCAAGTCGAGGAATTAAAGCAGCAATACACCGATTTGGGGCTTGAAATCCCGGCGGCACTCAATCAAGCGTTAGCGGATGCAGATACCCTTGGTGCAATGACCGTATATCAAAAGACGTGGGGTCAAGCCGGGGATATGCAAGCATTGTATGATGCGATGGCGCAAGAAATCGTAAATGATGAATCGTTTGCGGAAATCGAAGCAAGCCTTCGTGAAAAGGGTTGGGAAATGCCGGAAGCATTTGCGGAAGAAATCGCAACAGCACAGGCCGAAACGCTGCCCCCTGTATTCGATGGAATGTATGCGTACTGCAGCGAATATTTGGATAATTTGTTTTCACAGGGATTTGATGTGTCGGCGGATGTAAATGTTACGCTGAATCCGATTTACAATAATCCTTTGTTAAATACACCGACTTGGAGATATAACAATCTCAACAACTCATTGCCGGGCCATGCGGATGGCGGTATTTTCGACACCCCTCATGTGGCATGGTTTGCAGAGGATGGCCCGGAAGCGGCAATTCCTCTTGATGGAAGCAGCAATGCGATTTCGTTATGGGAAAGAGTTGGCCGGCTTCTTGGTGTGTTTGATGGCGGCATGATTAGCAGCAAGGGCGCAGAACTTTACAACGGAATTACCAACTATGAAACAACAAACAACAATACAACGAATGAATCCACGGATTCAAAGCAATTTGTATTTTCTCCACAAATTACGATTGAGGGCAGCGCAAGCCGTGAGGATGTTGACAATGCCCTTTCGCTTTCCATGGAACAATTCCGGGAACTGATGGAGCAGTATATCGCAGAAAAAGACCGTGTTTCATTCGCTTAAAAGGTGGCAAGAAATGGCAGAAACATACACAACAACGCAAGGCGATATGTGGGATTCAATTTCATACAAAGTTTATGGCGATGAAAAGTATATGGGTTTTCTGATGCAGAATAATTTGGAATTACTTGACATCTTTATTTTCGGGGCCGGCACGGTTATTTCCGTGCCGGAACTTGAAAGCGAAAAAGAATCCGATATGCCTTCATGGAGATAATGAGCGATGGCAAATAAAGTGGAACAACCAAGGAAATCATCACTTGAATTATCCTACAACGGAGTAAACGCATCCGGGGATTTCAGCGGCAAGGTGGAATCCTTTTCCTATGTCGATGTAGCATCGGGGGAAGCTGATACCTTGTCGATTACCGTAAATAATCAATCCGGGCAATGGCTTGATGGATTCATGCCGGAAGATGGGGATTATGTGGATGCAAAAATCGTTGTGGAGAATTGGAATAAAGAAGGGGATAATCGCAGTTTATCATGCGGAAAATTTGACCTTGACAGCTTCAAAGCCGCCGGATTCCCCGAAACCGCAACTATCGGCGGAATTACTATACCAATTCGCACGGATTTCAATGTGACACAGAAAAATGATACATTCAGCAACACAACAACGAAAACAATTTTATCTGACATTTGCGGAAATGCCGGGATTCAACTTGTTTACGAAGCGGAAGATTATTCCGTGGAAGAAATCGAACAATCCCGACAGACGGATATGGCATTTGCATTTTCATTGTGCAAAAAACACAATCTTGCAATGAAATTATATAACAGCAAAATGGTTGTGTACGACCAAACAGCCTATGAGAAAAAAGATGCAGCATACACCATAGACAAATCCGAAATGCAGAATTTTTCATATAGCCGGGAAAAGTCAAAGTTATATGACAGGGTGCAAATTCAATATGCAGACCCCGGAAGCGATGATACACTTGCGTATGCGTATCAGATACCGGGCAGCCAAGGCAAAAGAACTTTGTATATCAATGAACAGGCAGATACATACAGGGATGCGGAAATTAAGGCAAAATCGCAGCTTTTGGAGAATATCCGGGGCGCAATTTCCATTTCATTCCGTGTAAAAGGCGATACAAAGCACATTGCAGCCCGAAACATTAACATCACAGGTTGCGGAAAGGCAAACGGAAAGTATTTTATTGACCGTGTAACCCATTCCAAGAATGCTAAAAGCATATACACCTGTACCATTAAAGCGCATTTATGTGTGACACACACGACATTTTCCACGGCAGCACCAACACCACAGCAAGAAAGCACACCATCCGGCACGACATACACAGTTGTAAAGGGCGATTGCTTATGGAATATTGCAAAGAAATTTTACGGAAGTGGTGCAAAATATACGCTTATTTATAATGCAAACAGGGGAATTATTAAAAATCCTAGCCTTATTTATCCGGGCCAAGTTTTAACAATTCCACCGGGATAATAGAGAGGTAATCAGATGGGCGATATTATAAGAATCGGGAAAATACACACGATTGACTATGCAAGAGGTACGGCAAGTGTGATTTACACCGACAGGAACAACGAGCCATCCCCAAGTTTTCCATTTTTTAGCTTTGCATACGAAATGCCGAAAGTGGATGAAACGGTGGTGGTTATTTTATTGCCAAATTCCACGACAAAGGGATTTATTGTCGGTGTGCCGTGGAGTGGCAAAAAGATTTCGGCGGTAAGCGGACAGGGGATTTTCTACAAGGAATTTTCGGATGGTGCTTTCGTGAAATATGATGCAAAAACAAAAACAATGGAGATTTCCGCCAATAAAATCAAGCTGCAAGCGGTTACGGCGCAGAGCGTAACAGTAACCGGGCAAATGAAAGCAAAGACGGTTGTTACCGAAAAGGCAACGATTGATGATTTGACGGTAAATGAATCCGCATCCTTTAAGGATTTAACCGTGTCCGGCACGGCAAAAATCAACAATTTGGATGTGTCCGGCACGGCATCCGGCAACTTCCCGGAATGCGATTGTGAATAGGAGCGTGAAAAATGGCAATAGGTTATTTCGGGGATGTCACTTTTACGACATCCGATAAGAAAATATTAAGTTTTCGTGACTTCAAATTGTCCGCATCGGGTAGTTGGGGAGAACATAAGCGGCACGGCAAAAAATCAGAAAGTGAATTTTTGGGGCCAAATAATGAAAGCGTTTCTTTTGTTATTGAATTAGATGCAAATTACGGTGTGAATCCACGAAGCGAAATCGAAAAGTTGATTAAATATGTTGAATATGGGAATGTTAGTCCTTTAGTGATTGGCGGTAAAAAGGTAGGCAGCCGATGGAAAGCAACGAAACTTTCTTCCTCATGGAATCACATAATGAGTGGGGGCGAACTAATAAAGGCTTCCGTCACGCTTACACTTGAAGAATATGTATAGGGGGGCGATAACATGATTTCGATAGGCGATGTAGAGTTTGAATTAAACACCCCGATAGATGCAGCATTGCGACAGGAATTATTTGATAACGCTGCAGTAATTTTGACAACGCTTCGGGGAACAAATCCGCAAGATAGGGCGATGGGGCTTGTATCAAGTGATATTATCGGGCGGAATATGAACATGGCAAAATGCGCCTACACAGTACAGGCAATCGAGCAGATTGATACATACGAGCCGAGATTGTCCGTTGTAGAGGTAAATTTTGAGGTGCGAGAACAAAAAATAATTCCAAAGGTGGTGCTAACATACAATGTCAATTAGTATTCAAAATTTATATGATTTGCCGGATGTGTCCGTGATTGATGATGTGGATATTGAAAGCATGAAAAAAGAAATGGTTGCGGACTTTGAAGCGTTATACAAAGAGGAAACAGGGGAATCAATTACCTTGTACCCGGCAGACAAAGACCGCATCAAATTAAATGTTGTTGCAAATAAGCTGTACCAAGCATTCCAATGTATCGACAAGGGATTCAAAATGAATCTTTTGAAATATGCTTATGGCGATTATCTGAAGCACCTTGGGGCCAACAAGAAAACCTTTAAACAGGATTCCCGGCCGGCCGTAACGGTGCTTCGTTTTACCTTACAGGAAGCCCGAACACAGGTTACAGCAATTCCGCAAGGAAAAAGAGCAACCGCCGGAGATAATGTGTTTTTTGCAACGGATGATTATGCAGAAATTGCAGCCGGACAGATGTATGTTGATGTTTCCGCAACCTGTACAGAATTGGGAACGATAGGAAATAAATACATCCCCGGACAGATTAACGCTATGGCGGACAAAATCCCCTATGTGGCAAGCGTGGAAAACATCACAGAATCAGACGGCGGCAGCGGAGAGGAAACCGATGCAGAGTTTAGAGAAAGAATCTTTCTTGCGCCATCCTCATATTCCACGGCCGGCCCGGAAGATGCTTATATCTATTGGGTGCGCCAATATAATTCCGCAGCGATTGAGGATGTCAAGCCAAATACGACAGCAGATGCAACGGTGGATATTCGCCTTGTGCTTACAGATGGAGAGTTGCCAAGCGATGCCTTCCTTGATGATTTAATGACATATTTAACCACAACACCGATTAGACCGCTAACCGACAAATTATCGGTAGCTGCCCCGGATGTGGTGGAATATGACCTTAATTTCACTTATTACATCGCCCGGAGCAACAAAGAAAATGTTGAAACCATACAGGCAGCGGTGGAAGATGCAGCAAATGCCTTTGTAATTTGGCAAAAAACACATATCGGGGCCGACATCAACACCGATATGTTGACCGAATTTGTGCGAGCAGCCGGAGCAAAAAGGGCCCCGATTAGCAAGCCTACATATACAGCAATCGGAAATACCGAAATCGCAGTTGCAAAATCCGTCACGATATTATATGGG
>JAFWWX010000170.1 GCA_017517985.1 Clostridia bacterium
ACATTTTTACAATCATGAAAGAATTCAATTAAATACAAAACTGACACCACTCGAAAAGCGATGTCAGTTCGTTGCTTAAATTTTAATATTTTCTGCCATTAAGGCTGTTTTTGTGCTGTCCGCACAATTTGGGGCAGTTCACCTACGACAAGCTGTTTTTTTATTATAAATTACAAAGTTCCTCGTTTGCCTCTTCCCAAATCTGATAAACCCTTTCCAATTCTTCTGCAAGTTTTGTACTTTCTTCGAAAAGTTCTGCGGTTTTTAAATAGTCCGACGACAATTCGGAAAGTTCTTTTTCAATTTCACTCTGTCTCTTTTCAATTTCAAAAATTCTTTTTTCGCTATCCGAAAGTCTCTTTTCTGCCTTTCGTCTTTTACTCTTTTCTTCCTTATTCCTCAGATAGTCTTCCTTCGCCCCTGATTGGAAACGAACAATATCAGAGGACTCCCCTACAGATTCTTGAATATTTCTCTTCTTATAAGCTTCATAATCTTCGTATGTTCCCTTATAATCAGTATAACCGTCGGAACGCATATCAAGAATTCTTGTCGCAAGTTTAGAAAGGAAGTATCTGTCGTGGGATACAGCCATAACTGTTCCGTCATAATTCATAATTGCATCCTCAAGAACCTCTCGGGATGTTGCATCAAGGTGGTTTGTCGGCTCATCAAGTATAAGTAAGTTAAGGTCAGAGAGCATGAGCTTTGCAAAAGTAAGTCGGGCTTTTTCGCCGCCGGAAAGAACTTCAACCTTTTTAAATACGTCCTCAGCTTTAAAAAGGAATCTTGCAAGAACTCCTCTTATTTCACTCTGCTTTTTGTCTGGGTAATTATCCCATAACTCATCAAGAACTGTATTGTTTGGATTCAGCCCCTGATGCTCCTGATCATAATAGCCGATTTTTATACCTTTGACATACTCAAAGCTACCACTATCCGGTGCCATTCTGCCACTTAGAATCTTAAGTAGAGTTGATTTACCAACGCCGTTAGGTCCTACAAAAAATATTCTGTCCTGCCCCTTAAGCAAAAAGGAAAGATTAGAAAAAAGCAACTTTCCCGGATAGGATTTTGAAAGTCCTCTTACATCAAGCATTCTTTCTGAAATAAGATAACTGTCACCGGACGAAAAATTAAAGGAAACTCGTTCAGGAAGATTCTTTGGTTTCTCAACCTTATCCATTCTGTCAATTGCCTTCATTCTACTCTCTGCGGCAATTATATTCCGTTCTCTGTTCCACCTTCTCTGATTTTCAATAAATGCTTCAAGACGTTCAATTTCCTTTTTCTGATTGAGATAATGCTTTTCATCGTTTTTTCTGTCTTCTTCTTTCTTTTTAACGTATTTAGTATATGGACAGTTATAAAGTTTAACATCCTGATTTTCTACTTCAAGAGTATGTGTTGTAACCTTATCAAGAAAATATCTGTCGTGAGATATTACTATCAGTGTTTTTTTATAACCTGCAAGGTATCCTTCAAGCCAGGTACAGCTTTCAATATCAAGGTGGTTTGTCGGCTCATCAAGCATCAGAATATCAGGCTCACCAAGAAGCGTTCTTGCAAGCGCTACTCTTGTTTTCTGTCCACCTGACAGAGAGCTTATCGGCAGCATTTGCTTATCAGGAGGAAATCCAAGGGATGTAAGCATACTCTTTATTCTGCTTTTATATTCATATCCGCCGTTTTTACGGAAGTTTTCCTCAAGCATTGTATATTCTTTAACATACATCATATGCTCGTCATCCGGAGAATTATCGTTCATTTTTTTCTGAAGAAAAGCAAGTCTTTCTTCCCATTCGCAAAGTTTTTCGAATGCTCCGAGCATTTCATCAAACAGAATTTTTTCCGACTCAAAGCCTGCATTCTGCTCTAGGTAGCTTACTTTTTTTTCTTTACCAATGAAGATATTGCCATCTTCTGCACGATTAAGCCCGCATATGGTTTTTAAAAGCAGCGATTTTCCTGCTCCATTTACACCAACAACGCCCAATCTTGTGCCATCATTAATGCTGAATGACACCTTGTCAAGAATTACATCCGTACCGAATGCAACGGTAACGTCTGAGAGGCTTAGCGCTATCAATATATTTTCCTTTCTTTTGCAATGTTCGCAAAAATTATGATTATCTTTTTATTTTAATTGTTCTGGTATAACAGCATCTTCTTAAGATATTGACCCGTATATGATGCCTCACAGTTTGCTACATCTTCCGGAGTACCGCAAGCAATAACAGTTCCACCCTTATCTCCGCCCTCAGGACCCATATCAATTATATGGTCTGCAGTTTTAATAAGGTCAAGATTATGCTCAATTACAATTACTGTATTTCCTGCATCAACAAGCCTTTGCAAAACAACAATTAGCATCTGTACATCGGCTGTGTGAAGTCCGGTTGTAGGTTCATCAAGTATATAAACAGTTTTACCTGTTCCTCTTTTTGCAAGCTCTGTTGCAAGCTTAACTCTCTGTGCTTCACCGCCGGAAAGTGTTGTAGATGACTGCCCTATCTTTAAATAACCAAGTCCAACCTCTGACAAAGTAGCAAGTTTCCTTCTGATTGACGGAATATTTTCAAAGAAACTAAGGCCCTCATCAACTGTCATATCAAGAACATCAAAAATATTTTTCCCTTTATATTTTACTTCAAGAGTTTCACGATTGTATCTTTTACCCTTACAAACATCGCAGGTAACATATACATCCGGCAAAAAATTCATTTCTATCTTAATTGAGCCATCGCCCTCACAGGCTTCGCATCTTCCGCCTTTTAAGTTAAATGAAAATCTGTCCTGCTTAAAACCTCTCATCTTCGCATCTGTGGTTGATGCATACAATGCACGTATTTCAGTAAATAATCCCGTATATGTCGCAGGATTTGACCTGGGGGTTCTTCCAATCGGCGACTGATCAATTGAAATAACCTTATCAAGATATTCAACGCCCTGAATATCATTATGCTTTCCGGCAACAGAGTTAGCTCTGTTAAGTTTTTTTGAAAGCACTGACAAAAGTACTCCATTTACGAGCGAGCTTTTTCCGGAGCCTGAAACACCGGTAACGCAAATAAATTTGCCCAAAGGAAACTCTACATCTATTTCTTTAAGATTATTCTCACTTGCACCAATAACCTTCAGTATATTTCCTGAACCCTTACGCCTTATTTCAGGTACTTCTATCTTTTTTCTGCCGGATAAATAATCTCCGGTTACAGAACTCTTACACTTAATTAGTTTATCAAGTGTTCCCTGAAAAACAACATTTCCACCGTGAACACCTGCACCGGGACCTATATCAACAATATAGTCCGCTTCTCTCATTGTCTCCTCATCATGTTCTACAACAATCAGAGTATTACCCAAATCACGAAGCTTTTTTAATGTTTCAATAAGTTTATAGTTATCTCTCTGATGAAGCCCGATACTTGGTTCATCAAGTATATAAAGCACACCCATTAGTGATGAGCCTATCTGTGTTGCAAGTCTTATTCTCTGGCTTTCCCCACCGGAAAGTGTACCTGCCTTTCGAGAAAGCGTTAAATATTCCAAGCCTACATTATTAAGAAATCCGAGTCTTACTTTGATCTCCTTAAGGATTTCTTTACCAATTGCATATTCTTTTTCAGTAAGAACAAGATTTTCAAAAAAGTCCAATGCAACAGTTACAGGCATATCACAAATTTCAGCGATATTTTTACCACCGACTGTCACGGAAAGAGCCTCGGTTTTCAGTCTTTTTCCGGAGCAAACTTCGCACGGAATTATCTCCATAAATGTTTCATAGTATTCGCGCATATCCGGTGAGTTAATTGACATTTTGTATCTTCGGTAAATCTCATTGACTATACCATTGAATCCTACATTATAGCTGTATCCATCAAAGGAAACTCCAAAGCGCTTCCTGTCAGGACTGCCGTAGAACAAAACATTTCTGGCTTCCTCAGACATATCACACAAAGGAGTATCAATTGTACTTCCGTAAGGCTCAAGAAAAACATTGATTTTATTACCACTCCAGTTGGAGTCTTTTATGGTCTTAAATCCGTTACAGGCACAAGCACCACGACTAAGTGATAGCGAAAAGTCAGGAAAAAGCTTCTCAACAGACAATACCTTCGTTTCACCAAGACCGTCACAATCCGGACAAGCACCAAAAGGACTGTTAAAGGAGAACATTCGGGGAGCAAGTTCGCCGAGGCTTATGCCATGTTCGTCACATGCATAATTCATTGAAAACTTTTTTTCTGTATTTTCACTATTTTCGGAACCAACAACAGCAATTGTTATATTTCCGGAGGACATTTTCGCAGCATATTCCACAGAATCTGTAAGTCTTGTTGTAATACCCTCTTTCATAACAAGTCTGTCTACAATTATATCAATATAATGCTTTTTGTTCTTATCAAGATTTATTTCTTCACCAAGTGTAAGAATATCTCCGTCAACCCTGACTCTTGTAAAACCGTTCTTCTGTGCATCTGCAAACACTTTTTCGTGAAGTCCCTTTTTTCCTGACACGACGGGAGAAAGCACCATAAATTTTGTTCCTTCTGGAAAACAAAGAATCTGATCTATGATTTGGTCTATTGACTGCGGAGTAATAACCTTTCCGCATACAGGACAATGAGGTACACCGATTCTTGCATACAAAAGACGCAGATAATCGTAAATTTCAGTTACAGTTCCTACTGTTGAACGAGGATTTGCAGAAGTTGTTTTCTGATTGATTGATATTGCCGGCGAAAGACCCTCTATAAGGTCAATGTCAGGCTTATCAAGCTGACCGAGAAACATTCTTGCATAGGAAGAGAGAGATTCCACAAATCTTCTGTGGCCCTCTGCATATATTGTGTCAAAAGCAAGAGATGATTTTCCTGACCCTGAAAGTCCTGTAAATACAACCAGTTTATCTCTTGGTATTGTAACATCGATATTTTTCAGGTTATGAACCCTTGCACCTTTTATTATTATGTCTTTTGATGCCATCGTTACCTCTATTTTTAAATATTATAAAGACTATAATACAGTCCCTTTTTTTCAATTAGTTCCTTATGATTTCCTCTTTCCTCTATTCCATTTTCAGTAAGAACAAGAATCATATCGGAATTTTTTATTGTAGTAAGTCTATGTGCAATAGTAAGAACTGTTCTGCCCTTCGAAAGCCTACTAAGTGAATCCTGAACGATACGCTCACTTTCATTATCAAGCGAACTTGTCGCCTCATCCAGAATAAGTATGGGAGGATTTTTAAGGAATACTCTCGCAATACTGATTCTCTGCTTCTGACCACCGGAAAGCTTTACGCCACGTTCTCCTACATAAGTATCATACCCATTTGGAAGTGACATTATGAATTCGTGTGCTCCTGCCATTTTTGCAGCCTCCTCGGCTTCTTCTCTTGTTGCACCGGGTCTACCGTAAAAAATATTCTCAATAACTGTTCCGGAGAACAGATATACATCCTGCTGAACTATACCAATATTCTTACGAAGCATTTTCATCTGCATATCATTTACGTTGATACCGTCTATTGATACTGTTCCCTTTTCTACCTCGTAGAATCTTGGAATCAAATTACAGATTGTTGTTTTTCCGCCACCAGAAGGTCCAACAAGAGCAACGCTCTGCCCTGCCTTTATGTCAATATTAATATCTTTAAGGACATACTCGTTTTCTTCTGAATAACGGAAGGTAACATTATCAAACCGAATATTGCCACAAAGCTTACCAGGATCAACAGCATTTTCCTTATCAACTATGTCAGGTTCTGTTTCCATTATTTCAACGAATTTTTCAATACCAGTAAGGCCGTTTTCAAACTGTTCCATAAAATTTATAATAACTTTAACCGATGCAAGAAGCGTGGATACATAAAGAATGTATGCAACAAAGTCCTCCGGCTTAATCATTCCTCGACCCATAAAAATACCGCCGGCAACTACAACTACAATATACAATAGACCGTCGAAAAATCTTGTTGTACAATGGAACAATGCCATATATTTATAGGATTCTTTTTTCAGTTTATAAAATTTATCGTTATCTCTTTTAAACTTTTCAATTTCAATGTCCTCGTTTGCAAATGACTTTACAACTCTTATTCCGAGAAGAGAATCTTCCACACAGGCATTGATCTCGCCTATCTGCGAACGTCTTTCCTTAAAGGATTTTCGCATAGGGCGTCTGAAGTGCATACTGCACACTACCATCACAGGAAGAATAGCAAATACAATAAGAGTAAGCGGAACATTTATAAACATCAGAATTACGAAGGATACTATAACTTTTATTCCGACAATAAAAAACTCTTCTGGACAATGATGGGAAAACTCTGTAACATCAAAAAGGTCACTTGTTATTCTGGACATAAGCGTGCCTATTTTTGTGTTCTGATAATAGGAAAATGATAGTTTTTCAAGATGTCGGAACAAGTCACTTCTCATATCCGTTTCCATTTTTGTTCCCATGACATGCCCCTGATATGCCATATAATAATTTGCAAGCGTATCAATTATACGCAGAACCATATAACCTATTCCGACAGTTAATATAAGTTTTAGTGTAAGATTCTGCGGTTCATCTGTTGCTGTACCTGTTATAAGTCGTGTAATCATAGGAAGTAACAGCTCACAAACCGTTGTTACGCTTGCACATAAAAGGTCAAGAACCATTATTCTTCTGTATTTAGAATAATACGGTAGAAATTTTTTTATGATATGTTTGTTTTTCATATTTCCTTTTTCTTTTTTCGTTAATGTTCATTCAAAGCAGTTCTATAATAAAGTATTATCCTGATTCAACTGAAAATCAAAAAAATTTATTTAACTAAAAATCGGTATCACTAAGGACACCGATTTTTATAGAATATAAAAAATTAGATTTCAGGAATTTCAATCTTAATTTCTTCGCCCTTTTCCCAGGATGTTGCAATACCGGAAAGGATTGCCTGGTTGTAAAGAATCTGGCTTGTGGGGACAGGAGCTACACCATCATTCTTAACAGCGTCAATGAAGCTTCTGATCTTAAGATCAAAGAGTGTTGTATTGGGGTTGTTGCTGAGAAGCGGGACAATGGTCTCTGTGGGTCTACCGCAAATGTCGTGGTAAATCTTCATAGCACCGCCAACAGAACCGTTCCAACATTCTGTAGAAGGAATTCTAAGGGATCCCTTTGTACCCATAATGATTGTATCGCCGGGAGTGTCAAGGTGCATATCCCAAGCTATTCTAAAGTCGAGAATTATGCCACCTTCAAGTCTGATGAAACCTGCTGCAAAATCATCAACGCCGAAAAGATCAGCGTATTCAGCCGGGTGACCGTTTCTTGTGTATGTAACGGGGTTCTTTCCAAAGAAATCAGACTTATAACCGGATACTGTGAGAGGCTTCGGATAACCGATAGCATTGAGAACCATATCAAGTGAATAGCATCCGATGTCTGCAAGAGCACCGAGACCTGCTGTCTTATCTTCAATGAAGGATGTACCGTATGGTGTAGGAATACCATGGCGACGTCCGCCACCTGTCTGGATATAGTAAATCTGACCAAGTTCGCCGCTTTCAACAACCTTCTTAATCATCTGCATATTTGCATCAAATCTGGGCTGGAAACCAACAGAAACGATCTTGCCTGTTTCCTTCTCAACCTTGCAGATTTCAACAGCCTCTTCAATTGTTACGCACATAGGCTTTTCAAGAAGAACCGGAATACCTGCTTTAAGGGAGTCTACTGTACAAACTGTATGTGTTCTGTTATATGTACAAACAGAAACTGCGTCAAGCTTGAGAT
>JAFWWX010000171.1 GCA_017517985.1 Clostridia bacterium
TAAGTCCGATACAGGAATTCAAGGACCGGGAGCACAATACCAAATTGATGCTACGGTGGGCGATATATATTTAGTATCACAGTTTAACCGTGCCAATATCATAGGAAGACCGGTAATATATTTTGTTATTGATACTTTTAGCAGAATGATTGCGGGTATGTATGTTGGATTGGAAGGTCCTTCATGGACGGGTGCAATGATGGCACTTGCAAATGCCGCCTCTGACAAAGTTGCATATTGTGGTGAATACGGTATTGACTTAAAAGAAGATGAATGGCCTTGCAGACATATTCCAAATACGATATTAGCTGACCGTGGTGAAATGGAAAGTAAATCTGTTGAAACACTGATAAATACGCTTAATATTCGTGTGGATAATGCTCCTGCGTATCGGGCTGATATGAAAGGGATTGTAGAACAACTTTTTCATACGATAAACACAAAAACAACTATGCTTTTGCCGGGACATGTAAAGCCAGATATGATGAAAAGAGGCGGTAAGGATTATCGACTTGATGCTAAACTTGATATCAGACAATTTACAAAAGTGATGATACATTGTGTTTTGAATCATAATCGTGAACATTATATGGAAGGTTATGTGCGTAGTGAGAGAATGATTTCGGATGATGTAAAGCCCATACCATTAGAACTTTGGAATTGGGGTATTGTGAATTATTCGGGAATACTACGAACTGTTCCAGAAGATACAATTAAACTTTGTCTTATGCCTACAGATACTGCCCGTGTTACTGAAAAAGGAATTAAATACAAAAACCTGTATTATATTTCCGATAGAGCTATTATTGAAGGATGGTTTGAAAAAGCAAGAGCAAAGGGCAGTTACAAAGTAGATATATCATACGATCCCCGTGATATGAGTAATGTATATGTCAGAAAACTGGATGACTTATTATTTGAAAAATGTTATTTGTCTGATTGGGAGAAGAAATGGCAGAGCAAAAGCTTGGATGAGATTTTGTATCAGCAGGCAAATGAACGATATTTGATTAAGCAATCAAAGCAAAAGGAGCTTCAGTCAAGAGTTGACCTGAATGCAGAAATTGAGAAAATTGTTAAAGAAGCAGAGGAACAGGCAAGTCAAACAAATCTTCCTAAATCCAAAGGTAAGCGAGTTTCAAGCATAAGAGAAAATCGTTCTGCAGAAAAGGATATTATGAGACAAAAAGAAAAATTTGTTTTAGGAAATGCAGAACAAAATGAAACTGTTGTAAAACCCGTAGAAACGGAGAAAAAGATACATCCTGCAACGAAATTGATTATGGAACTGGTTGAGGAGGAAAATGATGAATAAAAAGGTTCATAAGGCGGAATATATTCCGCAGATAATCGAAGATTACAAAGATAACCCTTTTATTGAGGCATTGCCTCCTATCATTCCCTCAATGTCTGAGGCTGTGAAAAAATTATCGGTTAAACCACCGTATAACGATGGCGAAAGAGAATTAGACCAATATTACAGGTTACATTGCACTCTTAGATTATCCAGATATTTTCAACCGTTATATACACACTTGGATATCGAGCAGCGTATTTCACGAAGTATCAGGCAAGGATATGTAACCCGAAATCCATTTTCTCCTGAATATGTTCAAAGAATCAGGAAATGCAATGATGCAGCTAAAGAACGTGGATTAGAAAAGGTTGATTTTCGTGATGTTCGTTCTACAGCAATGGGATTCACGATGATAGGAATGTCAGGTGTGGGAAAAACAACAGCCATAGACAGAATATTATCTATGTACCCGCAATGTATAACTCATACAAAGTACAAAAACAAACCATTTTGCATGAAACAAATTGTGTGGATGAAACTGGATTGTCCTTTTGACGGTTCTATTAAGGGATTGTGCTTAAATTTCTTTAGCGAGCTTGACCGTGTTCTTGGTTCGGATTATGCAGAAAAGTTTATTTCATTGCGATATACTGTTGATACTTTGCTCGTTAAAATGTCTCACTTAGCAAGTACACACGGACTTGGAATTCTTGTTATTGATGAAATACAGCACCTGAATCATGCGAAAAGCGGTGGTTCAGAAAAAATGCTGAATTTCTTTGTAACATTAGTAAACACAATAGGAGTTCCGGTTGTTCTGATAGGTACATCTAAAGCTTTACCTATATTGCAAAGTGAATTCAGACAAGCAAGGCGTGGCAGTGGGCAAGGCGACTTAATTTGGGACCGAATGAAAAATGATGAGTCTTGGGAAATTATGATGAAGTCAATGTGGAAGTATCAATGGACAAAAGATAAGTGCCCACTTACTGATGAAATTAAAGATGTCCTTTATGACGAAACTCAAGGTATCATTGATTTAGCTGTAAAATTATACGGAATTTCGCAACTTAAGGCAATTTTTGATGGCAGCGAAATAATTACTGCTGAAAGCATCCGTGAAAGTGCGAAAGAAAATTTAAAATTGGTGCAACCGATGCTTGCGGCACTTCGTTCCGGAGATATGCGTGAAATTATGAAGTATGAGGATATTCGTCCGATAAGTCTGGATGAGTATATTTCATCGAACTTAGGAAAGGTAAAACTTCCCGTGGAGAATGAAGTGGATACTTCACTTGAAGAGCAGGCTATTGTAAAATTGTTAGATTTGGGAATTTCAGCAACTTTAGCTAAAAAATGTGTGAAAGAAGCTTTAAAGGGTAGAAAAGCAGGTCAACCATTAAATGATGTTGTGCAAAAAGCATTTAAAAAGGCTGTGCTTATATCAGATACTTCTGTTGAAGAAAAAGTCTTTTGCGAAGTTGATGATAATGATTTAAGAAGCATAAACAAAAGTAATGTTTATGAGGCATTAAAAGATAAGGGTGTAGTCTCCGGAGAAAATGATGAATGGTAAGACGATTCTCTTTCCGACACCATATCCGGATGAAACCTTGTACAGTGTGATTTGCAGATATGATTTACTTACAGGCAGAAATTCTTTTCGTGGAACAAGCGAAGAATTATTCGGAAGACGCAACAATCTAAACGCTGAAATACCACAGTGCATAGGCAGTCTGGTGAAAAGCATTCCTGCGAGAACGGGATTATCCGCAGAGTATTTTATTCAAAATACCACAATGTTTCCATATTTCAAACCTTTTATATCAAGGAAACGGGATGCTGTATTCAGAGAGTATATGACTTCAGAAGTTGGTAGCGGTGAAAGCAAATATTTTTCATTGGGAATTGGAAAACTGCGATATCCTAAAAATACACATTTAAAATTCTGCGAGGAATGTTGGCAGGAAGATGTAAAAAAATATGGTGAACCATATTGGCACAGACGACATCAACTTCCGGGTGCTTTAGTATGCTCTACACATAAAAGAGTGTTAATGAATTCTCCAATATTTACAGGGCAGGCAGTTAATGGTTTATTTATAGCTGATGAACGTATGATTTTAAACAGTGTTAAATGTGCTGAGTTGTCAGCAGAGTTAACCGATAAATTTGCTGACTTTTCAAAGAACTGTGATTGGATCCTCAAAGAAGCACATAGGTTGGAAAATTATGATACCGTATCTCAAAAATATGATTTATGGATAAGACATAAAGGTTTTCGCTCATATTCGGGGAAGACATGGCATAAAGAATTGTATAAAGCAATTGTGGAATATTATGGGGTAGAGTTTTTGAAAAAAATATCTGCTTACGAGGAAATATATCCAGCTTGGTTAAGTCGAATTATGTTCTATCCGGATGGGATGCAACATCCAATGTTTCATATACTGTTAACTTCGTTTCTTGCCGGAAACACACAAAATTTTTTTGATGGGGATTGTCCTGAAACTTTGCCATATGGAAAAGGTCCGTGGCCATGCAGAAACAAACTTTGTGAATTTCATTTAAAAGATGTTATTGAGAGCATAAAAATTAAATATGATAAAAGTGCTTGTCGTACTGTGTTTAAGTGTCCACATTGCGGTTTCGCATACAGACGAAAACAACCAATTCCTAAAGAAAAACAATATACTGGTACGGTTTATGTAGCTGATTATGGATGGCTTTGGGAGAAAAAGCTGGTGGAATATCTCGTTGAACAAAAATTAACCCCAAGACAAACTTGCAGATTGTTAGGCTGCGACTTTTATACTGTTGACAGACACGCTGTTGAACTGGGATTATGGGCTGAAGGAGAATTAACAACATACAAAAAAGCACATAAAAAGATCGAGAGAATTTCGCTTGAAAAGAATGAAATGCAAAAGAAAGATTACAGAAAAAGATGGCGGGATTTGATAAAAGAAAATCCGGAAGCAGGAAGAAATATTTTGTTTAATATTGATTCCAAAACATCCCTGTGGTTGCAAAAAAATGATAGAAAATGGTATGACAAAAATTCTCCACCGGCAACATATATTTCAACTAATTGGAAAGAAAAAGACAGAGAATGTTTAAAAAAGGTTAAAGAAGCTGTTCGGGTTTTAAAATCTGAAACCGGAAAACCTAAGCTGATGTCTTTGAAAAGGATAGCACGCATAACAGGCTTGCATACAATTATACGTAAAGATGCAGAGCAGAATATACCACTTACAATGTCATATTTGTCAGAACATCTGGAAACAGAGGATGAATGGCGAAAAAGGAAAATCAGGTGGGCTGTGGAAGAGCTATCTAAATCCAGACAAGAAATTAGTGTGGGAAAGATTCTTATTAAATGTTCAGTTTCAAGAGAATATTTTGAACCATTAAAAGGCTATGCACAAAAATGTATTGATGAAAGGTTAAACGAAGAAATTAAATACTGATTTAAAAAAGCAATCGACTTAAAAGTTGGTTGCTTTTTAATTTGGAGGTGGTAAAATGCAAAACTTTGTTGTCAAAAACGAGAGAAAAATGCAAAACTTTGTTGTAACTCAACAAGTGCCTTCTCCTTGTCAGGCAGTACGGAGGTGATGAAAATTGCTTGACTGGATATTTGAGGGTATTGTTACATGGATAAGCAGTATCGTAACCGATTTGATGGATGCGGTGTCCGGCTTATTCTTAAATGCTCTCGGCACAGACATGACAGCGATGGAAGAATACTTCCCATTCGTTGAAAAAGCTTTTACTGTTATGCAGTACACAGGATGGGCTATCTTGTTCTTGGTAACAGTATGGCAGTTGTTCAGGATTTTCGGTGGACCTATTACGGAAGCAGAAAACCCGTGGACATTAATCGCCAGAAGTTCACTTTTCGCACTGCTTATCGGTTATGCAAAGCCTATTTTCACACTTGCACTTGATATTGCCACAGCACCATATACGGCGTTGATGGATGTAACAATGTCAGCTGAGGATTTTACCTTTGCAGGTGTCGGAAGTGCGCTTAGCAACGGACTCACGACTATTGTTTCGGTCGTCTCGGTTGTAGGACTATTACTCCTTGTCATACTGGAAATAGCACTTGGTTGGAATTACTTCAAACTTCTGCTTGAAACTGTTGAAAGATATGTGGTTGTAGGTGTTCTTTGTTACACATCTCCTCTCGCATATTCGATGGGAGCATCAAAAACAACGAGCAATGTGTTCAGATCGTGGTGTCACATGGTTGGTTCACAGCTTCTACTGCTTGTTATGAATGTTTGGTTCCTGAGAGCCTTCAACAGTTCAATGGGACAGTTTATGGGTAACAGCGGTGCTTTGTCAACAGGACAAGGCAGTATTTTCCTATGGCTGTTCTGTGCGTTGGCATTTTTGAAAACTGCACAGAAATTTGATAGCTACCTGGCTTCCATTGGTCTTAATGTTGCCCAGACCGGAAGCAGTATGGGTATGGAACTGCTTATGGCCGCACGAGTTGTAAGTGGTATCGGTAGTGGTACAAGAAGTGCCGGTAATGTTTTCAGAGGCGGAAGCTCTGCAACAGGAACCGGAGCAGCTTCAGCAGGATTTGCAGGCGGGTTTGCAAGCAAATTCAAGGGTAACAGTTATGTTCGTGACGCTGTAGTAAGTGGCGGTTCACGAATGGGCATGGGCGGAACTATCGGATTTGTCGGCAGAGCATTTGGAGGTATGGCAGCACGTGGAGGTGCAACCTTAA
>JAFWWX010000172.1 GCA_017517985.1 Clostridia bacterium
AAAAGCTGATTGATGAAAATACAAAAATATATGTAAACCCTACAGGCAGATTTGTTGTGGGCGGCCCCAACGGAGACTCCGGACTTACCGGCAGAAAGATTATTGTTGATACATACGGTGGATATTCCAGACACGGTGGTGGTGCATTCTCCGGAAAAGACCCGACAAAGGTTGACAGATCCGCAGCATATGCAGCAAGATATGTTGCAAAGAATGTAGTAGCTGCAGGTATTGCAAAGAAGTGTGAAGTACAGATAGCCTATGCAATAGGTGTTGCAAAGCCTGTTTCCGTGATGATAGATACCTTCGGTACAGGAAAATTTAGCGATGAAGCTATTGCGGATGCGATAAACAAGGTGTTTGATCTTCGTCCTGCTGCAATTATTGAAACCCTAGATCTTAGAAAGCCGATATACAAAAAGCTTGCGGCTTACGGTCATATGGGTAGGGAAGATCTTGGCGTAAACTGGGAAAAGACAGATAAGGCTCAGGCGCTTCTGGATGCTTTGAAATAATATTTACTGTCTGAGAAGCGTTTTGGAAATCACTGTTAAATCAATAACGAATTTTGCATAAACGAGAGTTGCTTTGTGTGCAGAAAATGAATGTGTTTTTGCACAAAATGCTATAAAATTATACAATATGTCAAAAATGCACAACGCCTTGGAAAAATATTTATATATTTGGACTCTTTTAATTTAAAAAGCAATCTGTTATAATATAAGTGTAAAATATTGAACAATTATGCAGATAAAAATGTACATTTAAACTCAGGAGGTTTACTAAAATGGCAAGTCTTTCACTTAAGCACATTTACAAAAGATATCCCGGCGGTGTAACAGCTGTATCCGATTTCTGCCTTGAAATCAAGGATAAGGAATTTATCATTTTTGTTGGTCCTTCCGGATGTGGTAAAACAACAACGCTCCGTATGATTTCCGGTCTTGAAGAAATTACAGAAGGTGAACTTTACATAGGCGACAGACTCGTTAATGACGTTGCACCTAAGGACAGAGACATTGCAATGGTGTTCCAGAACTACGCTCTGTATCCTCATATGACTGTATTTGAAAATATGGCATTTGGTCTTAAGCTCAGAAAGACTCCAAAGGAAGAAATAAAGAGAAGAGTTGAAGAAGCTGCAAGAATCCTTGACATTGCTCACCTTCTTGACAGAAGACCTAAGGCTCTTTCCGGTGGTCAGAGACAGAGAGTTGCGCTTGGACGTGCTATCGTTCGTGAACCTAAAGTATTCCTTCTTGACGAACCGCTCTCCAACCTTGATGCAAAGCTCAGAGCAGCGATGAGAACAGAAATTACAAAGCTTCACAAGAGACTTGGTACAACATTTATTTACGTTACTCATGACCAGATTGAAGCTATGACAATGGCTACAAGAATCGTAGTTATGAAAGACGGTCTTATCCAGCAGGTTGATACACCTCAGATGCTTTATGATAAGCCCTGCAATATGTTCGTAGCAGGCTTTATCGGAACACCTCAGATGAACTTCCTCAACGGTACTCTTTCCAAGAAGGGTGACGATGTATATGTTACAATCGGTTCCAACGAGTTTAAGCTTCCTGAAGAAAAGTCTTCCAACGAGGCTCTTGCAGAATATATTGGCAAGGAAGTTATCGTAGGTATCAGACCTGAATGTGTTCGTGATGACGAAATCGGTCTCCAGCTTTACGGCGAAGAATGGGGATGTACAGCTCAGGTTGATGTTAAAGAAGATATGGGTGCTGAAACATACCTTTACCTCACACTTGACGAAGCTCCCCTTATTGGCAGAATTGCAGGAAGATCTAATGCAATTTCCGGTGACAGCCTTAAGGTTGCATTCAATATGAACCTTGCTCACATCTTTGATAAGGATACAGAAAAGTGTATCTGCCACTAATCAAAAATAGTATTTAATAGGGAAGACACTCCTTATTTCACTCCGTCTATCGCTCTGCGCGGTGACGGAGTGTTGAATTTTTTAAATATACAAATTCCAGGAAAATATTTACTGAAAATTACAAAAAAATTGCAAAAACATATTGACAAATAAAAAATCTTGTGATATAATTGAAATGTTCTGTTGAGGACAATGATATGGGAGCTTAGCTCAGCTGGGAGAGCATCTGCCTTACAAGCAGGAGGTCATAGGTTCGATCCCTATAGCTCCCACCAAAGTCCGGATGCAGTAGCATTCGGATTTTATTTTTTTAAGGAGAAAAAATATGAGAAAGTTCTTATCTTTTGTTATTAGTATTGTAATTATTTTTGCTGTAGAATCCTGTAAGGATATACCTGAAAATGTACCGTATAAACTTATTATAAGCTGTGATGAGATAGTGGAGTTTATAGACGACGAGGTATACGGAATAAAAAGCGAAAAGAGAGAACTTGTTCCGGATGACGGAATAATTCTTGAGCTTGAAGACAATTGTTCTGAGGGAGATAATGTATATAACTGTGTAACCAATAATCTTAAGAGTAAGAAGCTTCATTTTCAGGGTACCGACGGATATATTTCTGCATTAGGAAATATTTATGCTGGTGATTGTGGTGAATTTTCCGGATGGATGCTTTTTATAAACGGTGAGCTTGCAGAACTTGGTGCTTCTGATACAATAATACAAGAAAATGATGTGATTGAATTTAAGTATATCGTAGATTACAATACATTGTTTAACTAAAAAACAACAGACGGAGAGAAAATCTTCCGTCTGTATTTTTATATTATTTCTTTATTTTTTCCCAATAAGACTTTGCGACCTGCTCCGTTTTATTGTCGCCGTATTCATAGTATACTCTGTTCTTAATGTCATCCGGCAGATATTGCTGTTTAACATAGTGATTGGGGAATATATGAGGGTATTTATAGTCGGCGTTTTTATTAGCTGCCGGCTGAGTTGAATCTCTTAAATAGTCCGGAATTCTGATACCAAACCCATTTCTTACATCCGCTGCTGCTCTTGCGTATGCATCGTGACCAGAATTTGATTTTGGTGCTGTTGCAAGAAGGATTACAGCATCGGCAAGGGGGAGAGTTGCTTCAGGTAAACCTACCTGCAGAGCTATATCAATACAAGCCTTAACAATAGGAATTGCTTGTGGATATGCAAGTCCGATGTCCTCACAAGCCATAATCATAATTCTTCTACAAGGAGAAAGTAAATCTCCGCCCTCAAGAAGTCTTGCAAGATAAAAGAGAGCTGCATTTTCATCAGATCCTCTGACGGATTTCTGAAGTGCGGATACAAGATCGTAATGCTCGTTTCCGTCCTTGTCAAGCCTGAGCCCAAAATCGGATATTGCGGAGTTTACATCATTAAGTGTCATATTACCGGAACTGCCAAGGAAACATAGCTCCAGAGTTCCTACAGCCCGTCTGACATCACCTGAGCATCTTGATGATATTTCGGATATTACAGAGTCAAGCTCAGCACACATCTCTGTTTTGTATTCATCTTTAAGTACTTCATATCCTCTGTAAAGGGCTTTTTGAATTTCAGAAGAATCTACGGATTTAAATTCAAATATACTTGAACGAGAAAGAATTGCGGCGTATATTGCGTGATAGGGATTTTCAGTTGTAGCACCTATAAGCGTAATTCTGCCGTTTTCCATATATTCAAGAAGTGACTGCTGCTGTTTTTTGTTAAAATACTGTATTTCATCAAGATAAAGAAGAATTCCGCCTTCTCCGAAAACAGAGCCTGTTTCTTCACATACAGCTTTGACATCGGAAAGAGAGCAGGTGGTTGCATTAAGTTTTCTAATGGTCTTATTACTGTTTTTTGCAATGATTTCAGCAACAGTTGTTTTTCCGGTGCCGGGAGGACCGTAGAATATCATATTGGGAATATTACCGCTTTCTATGACATTTCTGAAAAGACATCCTTTTGAAATAAGATGTTTTTGTCCGACGACCTCATCAAAGCTGTGAGGTCTGATTTTTTCAGCAAGTGAGGGCATAATTATATCCTTTACTTATAAATATAGTACAAATCAATTTTTATTTTACCATATTATAAAGTATATGTCAATATTCAGATGTCTTACGAAAAATAAAAAATTGTTCTTGTATATCGGATGATTTTGTGATATAATGAGCGTATAAAACAAATATTTTGTGATGAAAAGAGAAAATTTGAGAGTATGAATTTTATAATAAGAGTATATAAAAACAATTTTTGAAAGGGAAAATGTATGACAAATTCTGTAAAGCTACACATAAAAAGAGTATTCAAAGGTGAAAATCTTAATTATAGTTTAGGAATTGTTGAAAACCCGAATCTATATGTAATGGAGCTGATTGACACAACCGGATTTATTATGGGAATTCCGGGACAAACAAGCAAACTAGAGCCTGCGACAGCAGTTTTTGGTATTACAAAAGAAGAATTTGACCTTAAGGATAATGATGTTTCAAAACTCGATGACCTGGCGTTCGAGCTTATGCACAAGCTTCCCAAGGATAGAATAATTGCTGAAAATAATCTTCGTAAAGAGGATAGAGCAGAAACAATAGACGGTGGCAAATACGCAACTGAAAAAATGGCGGAGCTGGAACAAAAGAAAAAAGATGCTGTTTCGGAAAGCGCAAGTAGGGCAAAAGCTCTTATTGGAAGTATGTTTGAAAGCGGACAGGGCTGGTATGTTTATACAAAAGGAGCAGGAAATAAGCTCCCAACAATTGATAGTAGCGGGGCTGTACAGATTTTCACAAAAGAAGAATATGCAAATCTGGTTGTGGAAAAGGCTGTCGGCGTGCCACTTGCGGTAGAAAAACTTGACCCAAAGACACTTGGTTCATTTTTTACTAACCTGTTCAGATTTGGAATACTTCGTATAAAGGTTGATGTGCTTCAGCAGGGTGGTGGCGAGACAGGCAGAGATGCAGTTGCCAGAATGGGAGAGCTTAAGGAATATCAGCTTATGAATTCAAGATGCTGTTTTCTAATGATAAGATATTTACAGACAAAACAGCTGCAGGATAAAACGCAGGCGAATCTCGGTAGTGCAACTGTCTGGAATGCTTTTTGCAAAGAATTTCCAAAGTCGCTTTTCTTTGTTCCTATGTGCTTTGAAGGGGAAGAAGGTGCGACAAGAGACGAAAAAGAAATGTATTTCACACAAAGTGCAGCTGAAAAAATGAGAACTGAAAAACCTGCATTTCTTGGAATAGATAAATATAAACCAGCTGACGGTAACGGAAGAAAAATTAAATTTATTACTCTTAAAAACAAGGTCCAAGATGAAGATAAAATGTTTTTTCCGGTATTTACCGACATAGGAGAACTGAAAGCTGTATTTGGCGACAGAGCAAAACTTTGTATGATAACCTACACTGATCTTTTGGAAAAGTATAAATCTTGTTTCGCCGTTGTTGTTAATCCTGCAACATTGAATCTTGTTATTACAGAAAAGGGAATGGAAAATATTGAGCAGGAAAAAGATGGTCCTGTTAAAATATTTAAACTTGACCCCAATGCTAAAAATAAGGAATAAAACACAAATAATGCTGTATTTACCTTTGCGTAATACGGCATTTTTGTTATCATTAAAATTGTTGTGTTTTAATAAATTCGTTGACAATACAGAAAAGATATTGTATAATGTAAAAAGATATAAAGTAAAAAGATGTATGAACGGAGTGAGTATAATGAAGAAGAGAATATTGGTAATAGGCAGTTCCAATATGGATTTTGTTTGCAATACCGAAAAAATTCCGGAAGCAGGGGAAACTTTAATATCGAATCAGAATTATATGCTTGTTCCGGGAGGCAAGGGCGGAAATACTGCAATTGCCGCCGCAAGACTTGGCGCGGATTGTGTTTTCTGCGCAAGACTCGGAAATGATTCATACGGAAAATCTCTTTATGAATTTTATAAGAATGAAGGAATAGATGTACGGCATGTGCATATTGATCGTGAACATTCTACGGGGATTGCTTCCATAATTGTAGAGGAAAACGGAGACAACAGAATAATAGTGTATCCGGGAGCTAATATGCATTTTACGGATGAGGATATAGAGGGCGCGGTTATTACATATCCAGGTGCTGCAATAATGCAGCTTGAGATTGACTTTGAGCGTGTTGTTGAAGCAACAAGACTTTGTAATGCTAGAGATATACCGGTTGTTATTGATGCGGGAGCTGTGAATGGCAATCTTGATTTGTCAAGACTTGGAAAGCTGGAAATATTCACACCTAATGAAATCGAAACTGAAATACTTACCGGAATAAAGCCGGTTGCATATGAAAGCTGTATTGCGGCGTCAATAGCACTTCGCAAACTTGTAGACACAAAATATGTTGTTTTAAAGCTAGGCGATAAGGGGTGCTTTGTATATGACGGAAAGTATGCCAATTTCTCTGAAGCCTTTAAGATAAACGCAGTTGATACCACTGCGGCAGGTGATAGTTTTACCGCTGCGTTGACGCTCGAATATCTCAGAAACAAAAAGAATATACTTGAAGCTGCAAGATACGCAAATGCAACAGGTGCAATGGTATCAACAAAACAGGGCGCATCCTCATCAATTCCAAGGCACGAAGAAGTTGTCCGTTTTATTGAGAACTGGGAAAAGGAAAATATGCTTTGATTTGACAAATTATCAAGAATTTTGATAATTAACATTTTAATATAGATATTTATTATTATTTTGTGATAACATATCTGTGGTAAAAAAGATGTTATTAGAGTTGAAAGGATTGATTTTGCTATGGTAAAATACAAAAGAGTTCTTCTAAAGTTGTCGGGTGAAGCGCTTGCGCCTGAAAACAGAGCTGAAGGGATTCTGAATTTTGATTTCATTAACGAAATTGCAACACAGATAAAAGAATGTGTTGAAAAAGGTACTCAGGTTGCAATAGTAATCGGAGGAGGAAATATCTGGAGAGGTGCAAAGGGTGTTCAGGTAACTCGTTCAAGAGCTGATAACATGGGTATGCTTGCAACTACCATAAATTCACTTGCTGTTAAAACCGGCATTGAGAACGCAGGTGTTCCTTGCGAAGTAATGTCCGCACTTCCGATGGATAAAATTGCAGAATATTACACAAGCGAAAAGGCAATAAAGTATCTTGATGAAGGTAAGGTTGTCATAGTTTCCGGTGGAAGCGGAAACCCCTATTTTTCAACAGATACAGCGGCAGTACTAAGAGCTGCAGAACTTGAATGCGACGCATCGCTTTTTGCGAAAAATATAGACGGTATATATACTGCTGACCCGAAACTGGATGCAAATGCAAAAAAGCTGGAGCGTCTTACATATACCGAAATAATTGACAACAATCTTAAAGCAATAGACTTAACCGCAGCAGCATTCGGTCGTGAAAACAATATTCCGCTTGTCGTATTCGGCCTTAAAGAAGAAAACAGTATTACAAGAGTATGTGCCGGCGATATGTTGGGAACGGTTATCTCAAACTGAAATAAAATATAAATTATAAAAAATATAATATTTTTCGGAGGTTATTATTATGAAACTCGAACTTAAGGATTATGAAGCAAAAATGACAAAGTCTATCTCAAGCTATGAGAGTGAACTCAAGGTTATAAGAGCAGGTCAGGCGAGTGCGGCTGTTCTTGACAGAATAACTGTTGATTATTACGGAACGCCCACAGCAATCAACCAGCTTGCAAATATTACAACTCCTGATCCCAGAACTCTTTGTATTGCACCCTGGGAAACAAATCTTTTAAAGGAAATTGAAAAGGCAATCAATTCTTCCGATCTTGGAATCAATCCTTCAAACGATGGTAAGGTAATTCGTCTCGCGTTCCCTGTTCCTACAGAAGAAAGAAGAAAAGAACTTACAAAAACCGTTGATAAGTACGCTGAAGAAGTAAAGGTTGCGCTTCGTAACATTCGTCGTGATGCAAATGATAAGTGCAAGGATATGAAGAAGAACGGCGAAATGACAGAAGACGAACAGAAGGCTTCAGAAAAGAATATTCAGGATCTTACAGATAAGTATGTAAAGAAGGCTGACGAGATAGCCGATTCAAAGAAAAAGGAAATAATGTCCATCTGAGAATATGGGTATTTTTTCAATTTTTTCAAGAAAACAGCACGACAATCAAATGCCATGTAATGTTCCGGCTCATATAGCATTTATTATGGACGGAAACGGCAGATGGGCAAAGAAAAGGGGACTTGCAAGAACAGCAGGTCATGTTCAGGGTGCTAAAACCTTTAAAACAATAGTTGAAGGCTGTTTCAATCTCGGAATAAGAGCTGTAACCGTATATGCTTTTTCAACGGAGAACTGGAAAAGACCCAAGGATGAGGTTGATACCATAATGAATCTTATGCAGCAGTATATAGGAGACAGACTGTCCGTGGAGGATACCAGATATAAAATCAGATTTATTGGTGATTCTTCTGTATTTGATGTTGAAACAAGTGAGAAAATGCAAAAGCTCCAATCCCTTAATCCCGATGCTGACTATACATTGTATATTGCTCTTAACTATGGTGGTAGAGCAGAAATCTGTTATGCAGTCAATACATTGATTGCAGAGGGAAAGACAATAATCACTGAAGATGATATATCCTCAAGGATATACACTAGTGAAAGTCCTGATCCGGATTTGATTGTCAGAACCGGAGGGGATGTCCGTATTTCAAACTTTCTTATGTGGCAGAGTGCATATTCTGAGCTGTGGTTTACAAAAACACTGTGGCCTGATATTACAATGACTGAGGTTAAGGAAATAATCTTTTCATACGGGGGAAGAGAAAGACGGTTTGGTGGTCTTGGACAATAAGCCTTCCAAAAAATTTATTGAACTATATTTGAGTTTTGTAATTTGTAATTAATATTATAATTTAATTTGGAGATTTATTATGAAACAGCGTATAATCACCGCAATACTTGCCTTGGCAATTTTTGTACCAATAATTATAT
>JAFWWX010000173.1 GCA_017517985.1 Clostridia bacterium
AAAGAAGATACCAAAACAAATGATTCAACATCCACTGAAGAGAAAACAGACAACGCTGAACAATAAAGATATTTACACTCCGGGTTTTCCCGGAGTGTTTTTTTGATTATATACGGCATAAAAATGTTAATTCTGACACAAGTGTTGTTAAATTGAACAATTAATTATAAAAATATTATCCGGATTGTAAAAATTAATGAAAAGTACTTGTATTTTTACAAATAATATATTATAATAACATATATATTATTTTGAAAAGAGTGTGATAATAATGTTGGATAACACAGGAAAAACAAGGACATTCTCCATCGCAAGCGATAAAGAGTTGGAAATGTTTCAGATTATGTCGCAGGTGTATGCCTCCCTTAAGGAAAATGGCTATGACCCGATTAATCAGCTTGTAGGATATATTCTTTCCGAAGACCCTACATATATCACCAATAGAAATAATGCACGGGGTCTTATAAGAAAAATTGATAGAGACGAACTTTTAAGAACTCTTGTTAAGAGCTATCTTGGCATTACCGAAGACTAAGCTTGTATTTCACAAAGAAAGGACTAATTCAATGGCAAATCAGGATATTTTAACCTACAAGGGTCTTCCCCTTGTCAGAAGCGGAAATAAAATATATTACGGCGACCCTAAGAAAAAATATATACTTGTTCTTGTTATTCTTAAGGTTGACAAGGCAGGAACTATTCCTCTACCCTCCCGTGTGCTTGTTCAGATAAGAAAAACAGACGGAAGTGACCAGGTAGTTCAGGAAAAGGAAAAAACAAGTTTGGGCGATGCTTTCCAGCTGGGGCTTATCTGGCTTGAACGTACTCTTTCCGAGTAAACTAAAATGAGACTTTCCTATTTTGGGATTGTCTCTTTTTTACTGCTCACATTTTACTACAGAGGGTTATATATGAAACATATTAAACATTATTATTATGTTATATCATTGACAGTTTTCTCATTGCTTGTCGGAATATTTATTATATCAAAACTTATCCCTGATAGCAATGCCGGTCAATCTGTAACAAATTACAATACAAATATTACAACTTCCTGCGACGACACAGATACCAATACTGCTTTACCTGAAAATGATATTACTGAAAAAGTTCCGGAAACACCTGCAAATATCCCACCTGTCGACACAACGGTAACATTTCTTGCAGCCGGAGATAATCTTATACATCAGAACATAATAGATTATGCAAAGGTTCTTGCTGATGAGAACGGTTCAGATACAGAGTATTATTTTGACCCGCTCTATGACAATGTCAGAGATATAATTTCAAGCTATGACATTGCATTTGTTAATCAGGAAGGTCCTATTGCAGGAGAAGAACTCCGTGGCTACACCGGGTATCCTACCTTTAATGCTCCGGATGAGGTTGGAACAGCACTTGTTAATGCCGGTTTTGATATTGTGAATATTGCCAACAATCATATGCTTGACAGAGGCGAAAAAGGATATATTAACAGTATAAATTTCTGGAAAAACCAGCCGGTGACACTTATCGGCGGATATGAAAGCAGAGAGGATTTTGACACTATTCGATATATCGACTGCGAGGGTGTAAAAATTGCTCTTTTATCCTATACATACGGTACAAACGGAATATATCTCCCACAGAACAGCAAAATGTGGGTTCCCTACTACTTTGAAGAAGATTTTATAGACAGACATTCAAAAGAGGCGCGTCTTAATGCGGATATTGTAATTGTTGTTATGCACTGGGGGTCAGAACATTCTTTTTCACCAAACAAAACTCAGAAGCAATACTGCGATTTGCTTGTAAACAATAATGTGGATGTTATAATCGGAATACATCCGCACGTACTGCAACCAATTGAATGGAAGATGCGACCTGACGGCAAGAAAACACTTGTAGCATACTCTATCGGGAATTTTCTATCCTCTATGAGATTTCCGAAAAATATGGTTGGCGGTCTTTTCACCTTTGATATTGATTACAGCGACAGGGATAATATCATAATTACAAATCCCGGACTTATTCCAACAATGTGTTATTACAGCAGAAACAAGGATATTGTTGGACTTTACAAGTTTACGGATTTCCCCGCAGGACTTTATGAAACACATGGAAGCAGGCTGAATGAGGATGTTGATTTTGAAACTGTAAAGTCATATATTACAAACACAATAGCACCGGAATATTTACCTGTGGGCTTCTTACAGGAAATCAATAATTCTTGATATGAAAACACAAAAGAGCTGTAAAATTCGTTTTACAGCTCTGAACCTTTAAAAAAATCTGCATTTTATGATATAGGGCGAACCCCCGACGAGGGTTCGCCCTCTTTTCATCCCTGTGCGGTGATAAAAATTCACCCACTCCTGCGTTTTGGATAGGCAAAATGGAGTTTCTCCCACTGCTGTGGGCGACCAAGGCTCCGCCTTTGGAAACCGCAAGCCTTTGAAAAGGCTTGACCTAAACTTTTTTATGATTTTTGCAACTGCTCAAATCTATAAAATTCTTTTTAAGCTCCTCATCTTATTTATCTGCAAGTTTATTACCTAAATTTGATAAAAACATTCTTGATTGCCTCATCGGTATCCGGAGTATGAACCGCAAGCTTTTCTCCTGTTTCGTATGAGGTTATCTCAGTAGACTTCACAGGATAGTTTATTATTTTATGCTCGTATTCTGAAAACTCGAGTATTGTATCGAGGTGAATTGTCAGTGCTGTTAGTGTAAAGTTTGTTTCTCCGTCTTTTATCAGCCCCAGCGCATTTGATACAACTACTCCGATTTTATTTCTGTTTTCTTCTTTTAAGAAAGATTCAAACAATGTATACACAAAATCGCACTGCATATCACGCCTTTTCGCATCTCCGTCATCATTATTAGGGATTCCGGTATAGCTTCTGAACCTAACAAGCTCAAGCGCTTTCTCACCACTGAGTTTTTGCTTTCCAGCTTTTAAATCTACCAATACCTCACCTTTATGGTTTTCATAATACATGTTTTGCGGAACATTAAATTCAACGCCACCAAGCTCATCAATTATTCCGGCAAAGTCCCCTGTTGAAATAAAAGCGTAAAAGTCCACAGAAACTCCTGTTATAGCTTCTACCTTCTTTAGAAAGTAATCTCTGTTATATTCAATAAGAATATCACCAAGATAAACATTTTTCTTTACAGACTCAGTTCCTGTGTTAACCTTGAGATATGACGGAATGGCACACAGTGTAAAACTTTTTTCCGTTTTATCCGCATTCAAAAGTACAACAGCATCGGCTCTGCCTGTGTCATCATCATAACAGCAAAGCAGAGCATTAAAACTGTCACCATCTTCCTTTTCCGGATTGACTTCACTTCCAACCTGACCGTTTTGGGGATTTTTATTGTCCGGCAAATTTATTGTCGGTGTATCTGTTTCCTTTGCTTTTTCGGGAATTGCCTTCCAGAGAATAACCCCCGCAACAATACCAAACACAACAAAACTTACAAGATATGTAATGAAAAAATTCTTTAAGCTGTTCATTTGTTTTCTCCTCATTACAGCAGGCAAAGAACTGTAATTTTTACAGCTTGCCCTGCTGTTCTTTGTATCTTATTAATGTTTCAAATGCTATTTCTGATTTCCTTTGAAGCTTAAATTGACGCTTTGCCTTATCAGAGGCATTTTTTATATTTGCAGTTTTTGAGAGAACTGTAATCGTTGACATTTTTCTGCAAATTGCCAGAAGCTCCTTGCCCTTATCCGAACAGCACAAAAGCTCGGTAAATTCCGGATTTTCCAAAATTGCCTCCTTCTTTACACCAAGAGCTGTAAACAAAAGTGCCCTTCTGATTTTCGCATCCGTTAAGTGTCTTGAGCCAAGTGACGAAAGAAGTGAATCATAGTCCTTTGCAACAAGCATTTCACGGTATATTGCATATTCAAGTCCCCCGCCATTTTCCGCAAAACCGGAAAGCTCCTCCGGCTCCCGTGAAAGAACCGCTCCTCTTATAAAATTAAACAAGGTGCATTTATCAACAGTTATCTGATTTTCAGAAAGAATTTCCACATTCCAAGGCACATATTCCCCTATTTTTGAAATATCTTTCTGTGAAATAAATTCACGTATATATGATGATGAGCATACTGTGTCTGAAATAACACTCCCACTGTGGCTTGCAGATGTTCTTTTTATCGGAATAGCATCAAATTTTGCATCCAGGCGAATTATTGCCTTGATATATTCAATTGCAAGTATGTCGTTTGGACTTGAGAGAAGCATTGCCGCTTTTTCGCCTAGTTCTTCCTTTACTATATTCTGCCGCACCTGAGCATAGGATAATTCAGGCGCAATTTTTTGTCTTTCCCTAATTTTTTCGGATGTTAATCCTGCAAGAAATTCAGAGCACCGCTGTAAAGGAATTAAATTTCCACATTCAGAGCCAAAGGCTATTGCATCAACAACGCCAAGTGATTTAAGAATACTCACTGCCGCGAGCGAGAAATGCTCGGCACTTGCACATGACCACGGAAAAGGTATTGACACCACAAGATCTGCACCGCAGTCTACTGCCATTTTCGCACGTATTTTTTTGTCACATACTGCATATTCACCTCTTTGAACAAAATTACCACTCATAACGCAGACAACTGCATCGTATCCTTGCTGTCGAATTTTGTCAAGAAGATATTTATGGCCGTTGTGAAAAGGGTTAAATTCAGATACTACCGCACAAACCTTCATACACGATTCCTTATCAATCAGTAATTTCTTTTATTATACTCCATATTATCATAAAAATCAAGTTTTTATGATGAATTTTTGAAGTATATACCGCTCTTGTTATAAGAATATATTTCCTTCATTTTTAGATTAAGGGTAATTTTTAAAAAAGTAGCTTTTTATCGCTCTTTTATATAATAAAATGTAAAAAATCACATTTACGTCAAGAAGTGTTTATTTTTGTGTGTTATAATTATTTGAATAATTATATACTTGGGTAATATTGCTTATAATCAGACAATATTTTTAGCAATTTAGCTGAAGGGAGATGTAATTCTGTGTCTTTAGAAAACAAGGTTAATGTACGGGGCGTCTTTTTTGATAATGTAAATATGGATGAAGCTGTTGAAAAGGCTATGGGTTTTATCGCATCCGATGGTTGCGATTACATTGTAACTCCAAACGCTGAGATTGTTCAGAACTGCATCGAAAATCCGGATAACTATGCTGTTATCAACGGTTCTTCAATGACCATCCCCGATGGCATCGGTGTTGTTTATGCCGCAAAAATTTTAAAGACCCCTTTAAAATGCAAGGTTGCAGGCTGTGAGCTTGCCGAGCATCTTATTGAAAGAATATCAAAAACCGGTGACGGTGTTTATTTCTTTGGCGGTGGCAAGGCAACAGAGGATGCTCCGTGTATTGCAAGGCAGGCAGCAGACAAGCTCTGTGAAAAATATCCCGGTCTTGTGGTATCAGGCTACAGAGACGGATATTTCAAGGATGAAGATGTTCCCGGTATAATCAAGGAAATAAACGAAAGCGGAGCAAAGCTTCTCTTTGTTTGTCTTGGTGCTCCAAAGCAGGAAAAGTGGATTTATGCAAATAAAGACAAACTTAATGTTAGATTAGCTATAGGTCTTGGCGGAAGTCTTGACGTCTTTTCAGGAAATGTAAAACGTGCACCGAAGTTTTTCATAAAGTGCAATCTTGAATGGTTTTACAGACTTATCTGTATGCCCACAAGAATAGGCAGAATGATGAAATTGCCGAAATTTCTTATTGGAACGATAATTCACGGAAATAAAAATGTACCGTCAGGCAAATAAAAATATTCTGAGATCCAATTCTTTGTCAAAAATGAAAGGAACTTTATTATGAAAGTTAAAATTCTGACACATACACCAAATCCGGAAATGACCATTGCCGCTGCAGCAAAGCTTTGCTACAGTGCTGTTGGTGTTGATGAAATATGTGAAAAGATGACTCCCGAATCCTGCGAAAAATTTATAAATATGCTTATGAGTCTCGGACACGAAAGCCCGGTTGAACATGTTAGCTTTACATTTGCTGTTGAGGGTGTTTCGCGTGCTCTTCTCGCACAGCTCACACGTCACAGAATTGCTTCCTAGTGTTCAGAGTCAGAGATATGTCGACAAAGAAAACTTTGACTATATCCTCCCCCCGGAAATTGAAGCCGTTCCCGAAGCAAAGGAGGTTTTCCTGAAAGCTATGGAGCAGGACAGAGAGACCTATAGGCTTCTTGACGAAATTCTAACCAAGAAGCACACCGAAGCTTTAATTGCTCAGGGTGTTGACGAAACGAAGGCTGCAGCCGCCGGAGCAAAAAAAGCGCACGAGGATGCAAGATATGTTCTTTCAAACGCCTGTGATACAAAGATAGTTATGACTATGAATATACGTTCACTTTACAATTTCTTCTCTCTCAGATGCTGTAATCGCGCCCAGTGGGAGATAAGAGCTCTCGCAAGAGAAATGCTCAGGCAGTGCAAAGCTGTTTCCCCTATTCTTTTTGCAAAGGCAGGTCCTGCCTGCATAAAGGGTGGCTGTAGTGAGGGTGCTATGACCTGTGGTAAAGCTGCTGAGGTAAGAAAGGAGCTTTCTTTATAATGAGTCTTGTAATTGCTGTTGACGGAACAGATGCTTCCGGAAAAAAGACGCAGTCTGATATACTTGCAGAGACCCTTAGAATTAAATACGGTCTTAAGGTAACCGAGGTTTCCTTTCCGGACTATGACGACAAATCAAGTACACTTGTGAAAATGTATCTTGCAGGCGAATTTGGCAACAACGCAAATGATACAAATGCCTATGCCGCATCATCATTTTTTGCGGTAGACAGATATGCAAGCTTTGTAAGACACTGGAAAAAAGAATACGAAAGCGATGATTCGGTTATAATTCTTAACAGGTATACAACCTCAAACGCAGTTCATCAGCTTGCGAAAATATCAGATGACACAAAAAAGCAAGAATTCCTCTCATGGCTCTATGATTATGAGTTTAACAAACTTGGACTTCCTGTTCCGGATCTTGTATATTTTCTTGATATGCCTCCGGAATATGCCGAAAAACTTCTTAACAGCAGATGCGATGAAACCGGCGCAGTAAAAGATATTCACGAAGCTGACAAACAGCATTTGCTCTGTGCTTATAATGCAGCTCAGTATACCTGCAAAGAATGGAATTGGACTCACATTATGTGCGTTAAAGACGGAGAAATCCGCTCAAGAGATAATATTGCGAACGAGCTTCTTGAAATATGCATTGATGCACTGAAAAAAAAGAACATTCTTAAATAAAATAAGATAAGGGAAAACAGATGGTTTATATTTTTCTTTCAAACGGTTTCGAGGAAATCGAAGCACTTACTCAGGTTGATTATTTAAGACGCGCAGGAATTGAAATTTACACTGTCGGCATTGACGGTGATTGCATTTTGGGTGCTCACAACATTCCCGTAGTGTGCGACAAGACAATACACGAGTCTGGCATTGATTCCAGCCTTGAAATGGTAATACTCCCCGGAGGTCTTGGTGGAGTTGAGGGAATATCCGGTTGCGAAAAGGCTCTTGACATCATTGACTGGTGTGTTGAAAACGACAGATATGTTGCCGCAATATGTGCCGCTCCTACAATTCTTGCAAAAAAAGGTTATCTTAACAACAAACATGCAGTATGTTATCCGGCTATGCTCGATGAACTGTCATGTTGCTGTGATACAACCGGCAGAGTAGCTGTTGACGGAAAATTCATTACTGCTGCAGCAGCTGGTGTATCCGAAGAATTTTCCTTTGAATTAATCAGCGTTCTGAAAGGGAAAGATGCAGCAAATGCTGTGCGAGACGGAATCGCTGCAAGATAAACTAAAAACCAACAACCACTTTAATATTGCTGTATTCTGTATATTACGGCAGAACGGAGGAACAACTATGGCAGAAATCAGAACGGTAAAAAAAGAACTTCGTGAAAAATATGTTACGGAGAGAAAGAATATGCCGACGGATGTTCGAAAGGTTTACGATGAAAAGATTCATGACAGAATCTGTTCATCAATAACCTACAGACATTCAACGGAAATTCTTCTCTATGCTTCAATGAACAGCGAAATTGATACCTGGAAACTTTTTGAAACAGCTATCAAAGCCGGGAAAAAGGTTGCTTTTCCCAGAACCTTTGAAAACAACACCATGAAGTATTATTACTGCAATTCCAAGGATGATCTTGAGCTTCGTGAAAACGGTATATACGAGCCCCGTGAGGATATGCCCGAATATATTCCCTCACAGAGATCCCTCTGCATTGTTCCTGCTGTTGTATTTGACAAGGAAGGATTCAGAATCGGATACGGCAAAGGCTTTTACGACAGATTTCTTTCAAGCTTTCCCGGTGTTACAGTAGGTCTTGTTTACAGCAAAATGATACTTCCAAAGGTTCCTAGAGGAAGATTCGACAAGCATGTTGATATTATTATCAGCGAAAGAGGAGTTGTAGCAGTAAATGCGCCAAGATGAAAGAAAATTCGGAAATGCCACTTCTGACAGAGGCTCTGTAAACGTACCGTCTGGAAAAAGCGGTGGTTCAAGTAACATTAAAAATTCTGATGCGAATAAAATTAATGTTTCTCGTACTTCACAGCACATCCCTTCGGGTAACAATACAAAAGCAGAAAACTCTTACAACAAAGGTAATACCGCTACAGTAAAATGCAATATCCCTGCGGCAATTGTCTGTGTTGTTATGCTTCTGTTTATTTCGGCTGAATTTCTACTGAAGGCAGATGTTTTAAAAACACAGAATCCCTATGTAGTGCTTGTTATAATTCAGTTCCTCGTGTTTATTCTCCCCTGTGCCTTCTTCTCTGCCACCAAGAACAGCAAGACTAATGCAGAGCTTTCAACCTATAATCTGCGTCTGTTTTCGCCAAAGTTATTTGGGCTTATCCTCTCTGCCCTTTCTGTTATGCTTTTTGGAACGATGCTTCTGAAGTATCTCGGATACATTCTTTTCGGCTTTGTAAACAGCACCACGGTTATATATGAGAGTCATAATGCACTTGCACTGATAGCCTCAACAGTTCTTGTTCCGGCTGTAGTTGAGGAAATTCTTATAAGAGGTATTGTTTTTACAGAGTATGAAAAAAAGGCAGGAGCATTGGGAGCAATTATCGGAAGCTCTTTCCTATTTGCACTGATTCACTTTGATTTAAAGGATTTTTTATCCTATCTCTTTGCAGGGATTATACTTGCAACTGTACTTCATGTAACAAGATCTTTGCTTGCCACCATAACTGTTCATTTACTTAACAACACTATCTGTCTTTTTACAGATACTTTTTTAAAGAGAGTTTCCAAGGAAAGTATAAGTTCTTTTTTTGTTATTTTTCTTTTGACTGTATTGCTTCTTCTCGCACTTTTTGCTATGTTTGAAACACTTGAATGGGTATGCAGTGCAAAAGCAGATTCAATTGCAAACGGTAACGGCCGCAAAACTAACATACTGACCTCGCGTCTTATTCCACAGAATATTAAAATTTTATCTTTGCTATCAAGCATATTCACAGCCCCTTCTTTTATAATCGCTCTGGCTATTTATTTTGTAAGGGTTCTGTTTTTGAATTAAATCCAGGGAGGTATTGTAATGAATTCCAAGGATAATATTTCAGAAGGATTCAAAGAACCTATTCTGTATCTTTTTATATCAGTTTTTTCGATTTCTTTTAGTAAATCTATTAATGATAACCCCCATTCTCTTCCCCATTGCCCAATATGAATACCTGTTAATACAACTTCTTTGTATCCATTTGCAGCGTATTTATTTATTTGTTGGACAAGGAAATCAATTTTTGCACTTCGACTTTTTCCTCTGGCAAAAGGGATAATACAGTATGCGCAACGACTATTACAGCCATCTTGGATTTTTAAACCAATGCGGGTTTTTGTAATATCGTTTAGTACCGCAGGTGTAAAATTTTCTTTTTCCATTAAATCTTCAACGATACAGGTTGGGTTTATGTCTAAATATTGTGTGATATCGAGTTTTTCATTATTGCCTAGAACCATATCAACATCGTCAAGTTCAAGTAATTCATTTTTTCTTACTTGAGCTACGCAACCAGTTATTATATTTATGATGTCAGGGTTTTCGTGCTTGGCATTTCTAAGTAAGTATAATGCTTCATTATCACTTTTATGGGTGACGGTACAAGAATTCAATATAAAAAACTCTGCGTCTTTTGCTTTGTTTACTTGCTCGAATCCTTGATTCAAAAGTTTTTCTATAATGATACCACTTTCAAATTGGTTCGCTTTACAACCCATTGTTTTTAATACAAAACGTTTTGACATGTATTACACTCTTCCATACATATCTTCATATCTAATGATGTCTTCTTCTATTAACGGATGTCCTTTTTGAACCTCTATGATTTTTACATCTTCTTTAAAAGGGTTTTGTAAAGAGTGAATAGCCTTTAAAGGAATATCAATACTATTTCCAGGACTTAAAATATAGTCTTTGCCTTCAAGAACAACTTTTGCCGTTCCAGAAAGGACAACCCAGTGCTCGCTTCTATAATTGTGAGATTGTACAGATAGTTTTTGTCCAGGATTTACTTGAATAAGTTTTGTTTGGAAACCTTCTCCTTGAGCTAAAACAGTATAAAATCCCCAAGGTCTAAATACTGTTTTATGTACCATATGAGTTCCGTCATTTTTTTGTTTTAGGATATCATACATTTTTTTTACGTCTTGTGTTTTGTCTTTTTTACAGGCTAAAACAGCGTCTTCAGTTTCAACAAGAACAATATCTTCTAATCCAATTGTTGCAACAAGTTTTGAAGAAGAATATACTAACGAATTTTTAGAACCTAAATCTTCAACGTGTCCAACAAAAACGTTTCCATTTTCGTCTTTATCTTCTGCTGAATAGATAGAAGTCCAAGAGCCTAAATCGTTCCAGTCACTTTCCAATTTTACAAGTGCAATTTTATTTGATTTTTCCATAATTGCGTAATCAACAGAAATGTTTGGCATTTTTTCAAATTCAATATATGGTATTTCATCAGACTTAGAAAAGTCTAATTTATTTAATATTTTAGCTATTTCA